>CAYONM010000001.1:0-26832 GCA_964405325.1 uncultured candidatus Brocadiaceae bacterium
CGACGGGTGTCTCGGCCGCTGGCGCGCTTGCGACGGGTGTCTCGGCCGCTGGCGCGCTTGCGACGGGTGTCTCGGCCGCTGGCGCCGGCGGGTCCTCGCCTTCGGTCGGGATGTCGACGGCGCTTGCGGGCGCTGCGCCCCGTTCCGCCGGCGTGCTGGCGGGGGAGCGTGTTGTCGCTGCCGCGGACTGGCATTGGCGACCATCGGCTTCACCGTGCGCGATGGTATCGCTGAGTATGCGATTCTTGTTATACAGGTCGTCGATCCGTCGCTGCATGTCCTCGACTGCTGCCTGGGCCATCTGCCCGCCCATGCGCACCTGCCGCAACTCCTCCTCCTTCTGGTGGATCTCTTGCTGGACGCGTTCCTGCTCGCAGCGGATGAGCGACAGGTGTTCGGCGTTCTGGTTGAGCTCCTGTACGCGGGCATCGTTCATCTGCAGCAGTCGCTGCACATCACCGCGCAGCGTCGCGTTCTCCTCCTCCTGCAGCCGCAGGCGGTGCTGGAGAGAGACCTTCTCACCGGCCAGGCTGTTGGCCTGACCGACGTATTGCTCGAGTTCGGCTGCCAATCGTTGTTGCCCTTTGTCGTCATCGACCGTGATCAGACAAGGCAACTCGACACGCGGTGGAAGCGGTGGGATCACCGCTTCGTCGAGGGCGAGGCCCAGTTCTTCGGCGATGCGCTTGAGCAGGTGGTCGAGTCCGTGGCCGAGCACGTGCAACTGACCGCGCAGGTTGTGGTTCTCGTTTCGCAGCTTCTTATGGCTGGCATGCAGGTCGTTCAGGTCGCGGTACATGGTCTCGGCGCGCCGGCCTGCCTTGGCCAGCTTGTCTTGCAGCGACTCGGCCAGCGCTTGTTGCTCCAGGTTGACGCGGCGGATGCGATGTTCGATGCGCTCGAGTTCCTGCTGTTGGCGTTCGCCGCCTGCCGCGCGGCGGGCACGTGCCGCTTGCAGGTGGCGTTGCTGGATGAACTCCTCCCAGCGGCTCCACTGCAGACGCAGGAAGCGGCCGATGCTCTGCAGGAGGTAGAGCAGCAGCAGGGTGGAGGCAAGGGCCCCGAGGCCGATGGCGACCCAGGTGATGGCTTCCCATTGCGGCTGGGTCATGGCGACTCTCTTTCCAGGTCGGGCTGCGGTATCATTGCTGCAGTAACAGCTTCATGCGTTGGCGTCGCAGCCGCTCGAGTTCCTCTTCGTCGGGCATGTTGTCGGCAGTCGGCGCAGCCCCCGGCCAGGCGCTTCCTTGCTGGCCGGGGCCTGCCTCCGGCGCGGGGGTGAACGGCTGTGGGGTGACCTGCACTGGCGGGCGACGACCGACCATACGCAGGGCCTCCCGCACCTCCTCGGCAGCTGGTTCGTGATCCCCCGTGGGCTGGGAGGCCGTGCTCTCAGTCCGACCCGCCGACCGCTCCGCCGTCAGCTCTGCCGTCCTTTCGCGTGGCGGTGGGCTGCGGTTGTCGATCAGCTGCAGGACCAAGGACGTACTCTCGATCACGATCAGGATTGCCAGTAATACGGTGGAGATCTGGACGTTGGTAGCCGTTGATTGGTCCATCGATGCGCCTTTGCAGGTGTTCGTTGATGCGGGCATGGTAGGCGGCCAGTTCCTTGACCAGACGGCGGTGCTCGCGGCATAGGCGGCGCCAGTGTACCTGGTCGAAGTCCGGGTTATCGCGATGACGCAGGAGGTGGAACTTGGTCTTGCGGATCTCGAGCAATTGTTCTTTGAGCTCGAAGATGGTGGCGATGCGTTCCTGATCCTGGCCAGTTTGATCGATCAGGGCCATGAACTCGTCGATGGTCAGGTGGTCGACCCGTCGGTGGCCGTTGCCATCAGTCCACGGCAGGGCGAAGGTCCTGGTCGGCGGCAGGCTGTCATCGCTGAAGGTCGGTTGGGCACCGCCGTCCTGGCCGGCCAGCCAAGTGGGGGTGCAGAGGAGTAGACCGCAGAGGAGGTGGCGCATCAGATGATCCAGATGGTGAACCAGAGCACGGAGATCAACCCAATCAGCAGCAGACCGGCGATTTTCACCATCGAGGGCATCTGATGAAAGAGATCGCGGATCTCCTGGCCCATAGTTCCGCATTCATAAATGGCTTTAGGCATCAGCGCCTCGAGCGCCTCGCTGGGTCGCGTTTGTCGGAGCACGCGACGGCCATTCTCATCGACGATTCGGAGATCCTTCTTCTGGTGCTCGACGATGAGGTTGGTCTCGCTTGCAGGGTCGACCTCATCCGACTCCGCATCCGGATCGGGCGTCTCTACTGCGGTCTGGGTGCCGCTGTCGAAGGGATCGGCGCTCTGCTGCACGAGCCGCGACTTGACCATCACCGTGCTCGGTCGGTGGGTGCCGGAAAGGCGACCGATGCGGTCGGAGGCGGTACTGATGCGTGTGCCATCTTCATCGGCGTCGGCGAAGGGGCTGCTGCTGTGGTGCTGGGTTTCTTGCGGTCGCGGGTGGCTGGCGATGGCTGCGAGTCCCTTGGCCTCGCAACCATCGCCCTGGTCGGCTATCAGGTGCATGAAGCGCAGCTTGGCGATCAACTCTTCGGTCAGCGTGCGTAGGCTGGTCATCACTCCGCGGCCCTCATGGGCTCGGGCTTCGACGATGGTTGTGCCCTTGGCCTCGAGTGCGCGGCTGATCTCGGCGATGCCGAGGATGTCGGGGTCGTCGCGTTTGTTGAGCTGGATGACCACCGGCACCGAACGCGGTGAACGGCCGAAGTGGTTGATGACGATATCACGCAGTTCGGCCATCAGCGTACGGTTGTGGTCGAGCCGTGTGCGCTGCGAGTCGGCTACGAAGACGATGCCATCGACCTCCTCGAGGATCGGTATGCGCGCTTCGCGGGCGTGGAGTCGGCCCGGGGCGGTCCAGAGCTGTAGGCTGATGCGCTTGCCGCCCACCTCGCCCAGGTGCACCGAGAGCATCTCGATGCGGACGCTGTCGTCCTGCTCGCTGATCATCCGCTCGATGCGACCGATGCTGTCTTTCGGGGCCAGTTGCCGTAGCTGCCTGAGATTGGTGGTCTTGCCTGCGCCGTCGGGTCCCAGGTAGACGATCTTGAGGATGAGTTCGTTGCGCTCCTTGTTGTAGTGCATCAGTGCTCCGCTCCGCACAGGTCGAGACGGTCGCTGAGAAGGCGGATGATGGCCTGCTTGTCTTCTGGTGTTGCGCGTTCGAGCAGGCGTTGGATGTCGTTGTCCAGGAGGCCCTCGCCGACGCGGGTGGTCATGAGGTGGTTGAGATCGGCGGCGTTGATGCCGAAGTACTTTTGCAGTTTCAGCCGCACTATCTCACGGGGGACGAAGTCTTCCTGCTTGAGGATACGGTTGACGGTCGATTCGCTGATACCCACGGTCTCGGCGAACTGGCGCTGTCGCCAGGCATGCTCGTCCATCTCGTTGCGGATCACCTCCTGCAGGGCCGAGCGGATGGGCAGGCTGAGGACGTTCTTCTTGTTGCTGCGGATGTGGCCCTCGAGAATCAGCACCCTGACTGCGGCCCGGTAGCGATCGTCGTCGAGGGCGAGGGCCGTCTTGAGTTTGGCGATGACATGCTTGCGCCGCGGCGGTTTGGCTCGCACCAGGATGTTCGAGATCACGCCGCCGGTGAGTCCGCGCTTCAGGCCCCAGGCAATCGGCCTCAGATCGACCGCTTCGGCATGGCTGATGATCATGTCGCGCAGCGAGGAGGTGTCCTCGTCGAGTTCCGCCGTGCGCGCGAAGGAACGGGCCTCGGTGTAGCGGAGGGACTCGTCGAAGGCCTCATCGTCGTAGTTGATGAAGCGCTGCACCATCTGCAGCCGCTCCTGCTCACCCGGCACCACCCCGGCCAGGATCTGACCGACCAGTTGGCGTCGCCGCACGCCCAGGTGCTTGCAGGCGGCGCCCACCGACAGGCCCTTGATGATCATTGTGCGTAGCACGGCGCGGTCGAGGGGCTCGATCCTGCGTTCGTTGGCACGACCGAGGATGCAGTCGACAGCCAGATTGACCAACTGGTTGTGGTGTAGATTGCAGACCTCCGAGAGTGGTGCGACGAGGGCGACCGAGTCGAGGTCGGGGGCCTGCATCAGGCGCTGCAGTTCATTCGGGCGGCAGTCGATCTTGCGCGCGATGGTGTTGGTGCGCAGCCCGGTGGCGGTGATCGAATCATGGATTAGCTGCGCCCAGTGGCACCGATCGCGTTCGGCATCGACGGTCTCGGTTGGGACGTGCAGCGCGATGGTCATGGTCAGGTACCCTGGGTCGGCATCGTCACCCACTCGCTGCGCAGCACGGGCAGGCGCTGGCGGGTGTCGTGCATGGTGGTGTTGGTGAGCTGTCGTTTGCCCAGCACCAGGATGCGATGATAGGGGAGGTGGCGGCGGTAGCGCATCTTGGGCAAGCGGACAAGGTGGACGACCTTGCCGTTGACGTTGGGCTGCAGGTGTCCGCCGAGGCGGGCGAGCAGGCCGGCGAGCAGGTGGTCGGCGGCTGCCACCAGCAAGCGACGCTGGTGGGCGTCCTCACTCATCAGCGCCGCCATGCCGTGCGGCCAGGGCAGGCCGACGTTCTCACGGCTGTTGATCAGGAGGTGGTCGGAGTGCTCGTCGGGGGTCTCGACGGTGGGCTCCGACTCGATGTGCTCGACTGCAGAGAGGATACCCATGGCCACCTCGTCCTCGCTCGGCAGACGGTCCTGGTCGAGGGCCGACCAGCGCCCACTGCCGATCTCGATCAGACTGCTGGTAGACACCGAGCCGTCGTAGGGGCTCGAAGCGAGCGTTGAAGGTCCGAGATCGACGGCCCTCTTGCCGCTGCTCCAGGCGACGCGGTCCGGGCAGAGTCGGGCGGCGATGTGATAGAGCACCAGGTCGACATGGTGCTCGCCGAGCCGGTGGGCATTGACCGTGCGATCGATCACCCGCCAGTGGTCGCAGATCGGATCATCATCCTGGGGGATGGGGTGCTGCTCGTTGAGTTGCTGCCAGATACGCACCGTCGAGGCGACCCGCGAGGGCAGTGTCTCGCCGTCGGCCGGCGCAGCATCGAGGTGGTCGACCGTGAAATGCTGAAGGCGCGGTTTGATGGTCGCATCGCCGTTGACAAAGTGACGCGAGGCACGCGCGCCGCCTTCACCGCTCAGGGTTGCGGTGCGCAGCTGGAAGATGGCCTCGTCGTCGTCGGCCAGCGAGCGCGGCACAAATCCCACCTCGTCGGCTTCCACGCTCTGGCTGCGCCGGTCGCTGCCACGGAAGCTGATCACCCCGTCGAAGAGACCGTTGCGGTCGCGGTAGGGCAGCGCACCCCAGAGGAGATCGTTGTGGACGATGATCCCCCAGCCTTCGCGTGGCTTGCCGGCTGCCGGTCCGTAGACCACGAAATGCCGGATCTCCATATGTTGGTCGGCGGCAAGTGGATTCTGGGGTATGATCTGCGGCTGCCGGTCACGGCTGTGGGCGTAGCGGATCGCCAGTTCGCGCAGGAAGACCTCCGGCGAGCCGCCGCGGTAGAGTTCGAGATAGGAGGGCCCGGCCCCGGCTTGGCGGGCGCCATCAAGCACGCGCCGGAAGAGAGCTTCCAGCAGTGAACCACGATGGCGGTTCTTGTCGACCAGCAGCACGCTATGGCTGGGGCCGACGAGGACGTGGCTGTCCGGGCCGTTGCAGGCGATGTCGCCCTCCTGCCAGGCCCGGCGGAAGGCGGCGAAGAAGTCTTCGACCACGCGGCGGCCGAAACGCGGCTCGGCCAGACTGCGCTCATCGGGCTGCGGTGCACTGGCACGTTTGTTGGCGGCCAGGGTGGCGCGCTGGTCGCCGAGCTTCATGGCCAGGCGAATCAGGCTCTTGGTGGTGTTGGGCTGCTCGGGGCGCAGATGGCCGAGGTTCTTGCTCAGGGCCCAGATCAGGTGATTACAGTTGGCGACGCTGATATGCACGAGCAGGCCTGGCGGACAGATCTGTGGCAGCAGCAGCAGGCCGAGGGGCTCGTGGTCATGCCAGGAGTTGCTGGTGCGGATGGCCCGGAACTGGACCGTGAAGCGATCGGCGCCGCGCTTGGCGGCGAAATCCTCGAGGTAGGTGGCGCCGACCAGCATGCGCTGCTTGCCGATGCCAATCCGCATGATGTACAGCTTGCCGAGGTCGTGGATCAGGCAGGCGAGGAAGACGCCGAGGCGCTTGCGCTCGGCCGCCTCGCGGCGCTCGTCGTCATCGGCCAGGGCCTTGCAGTCGATGCGTTCGTTGAAGGCCTGGATGCCATGCTGGGCGGTCTCGAGGGCGTGGCGGAAGAGGCCGCAGCTGTCGCTGTCGTGGTGTTGCTCGCCGGCCGGCAGGCTGTTGACCAAGCGGGCCAGGAATCCGAGGCATTCCATGACATGCGCTCGTCGGCGCTCGTCGGCGATCTCCAGACGGCCGACCACATCATCGATCAGAGCGCGATGGTCGGCGAGGATCCGATCGCGGGGCAGGATCGCGAACTCGCGGACATGTCCCTGGAAGCGCACGGCGATCGTATCCCTTCGAAAGTCGACAGACGAGCCCCGATCGTATCACGGACAGATACCCGTCAATCCACCTGGGTCAGCGTTCACCGCAGGCATCCGCCACCAACTCACAGAAACGCGTCGTCCTGGTTATCCAGGGTGTCGACCGCGTCGGTGCGTTTGGGCTGCACCGGCACACCTTCGTCGCTGGTCGCGAAGCGAGCGGCGGAGGAGGCTGGGTGCTCGCCGGGGGTGACGACACCTGCGGCGCTGCGGCCGACGGAACTGCCACGCAGGGTCTGGCCCTGGCTGTTGCGGGCCGGCTGTGAGTCGGGGGTGGTGGAGGCGTCGCGGGTGGTGGTCGGCAGAGGGGCGTCGAGGGCCACCCGGTCGGCCGGGAAGGCGGTCAACTGCCGCTGGTCGGCGCTGATGGTCGGCAGTGGTTCCTCGGTCTCCTCTCTTTCATTGTCACCCTCTTCGCGGCTGGGGGCGCGACCGGCGAGCCGGTCACGCGGTTGCACGGCGGTCGGGTCACGGCTGTCATCGCTGTTATCGAGAATACCGAATTCACCGAGAATGTTGCAGCTTGGATCGGGCATCATGCCAATGGCCACCATGTAGACCATGGCCATGGTATGCACCAAGGCTTGGCCACGGGGCAGGTTCATGAGCACTGGCGGTGGAATCTTCTTCTTGTCCCGCCCCGAGAAGTTGCGCGACTCCTGGGCGTTGAAACTCTCGATGAAGGTGTTGCCGCTGTTGCCGTAGCCGGGGGTCATGCTGGTGCTGCGCGAGCTGTCGACGAGGGTTACCTCACCGGCCCGTTCGCTGAACGAGCGGGCATCCTGGTCGAGCTGCGTGCGCAGCTGGATCATAGTGCTCATGTTGGCGATCACCTGCTGGGCCTTGGCCCGGTCCTGGAAGACCGCTTCCAGGTCGGGGATCGACTGCCCGATGAGCACGCAACGCATACCGGCCCCGCGTGACTTGTTGAGCAGATCGATCATGGCGTTGTTGATGAAACTGGCGATCTCGTCGCAGAAGAGATAGAAGGGTTTGATCGCATCAGGAGAGGTGGCGTAAATGGTGCCGATGAAATGACTCAGATCCTGGATCACGGCCTTGGCGATGCCCTGGCTGCCGATCGGGTCGATCAGCGAGCCGAGATAGAGATAGACGATCTGTTGCTGCTCGACCACCCGACGCCACTGGATGTCGGGGTCGATGGCATTGATGATACGCTCGCGCTCACCGCTGAAGCGTGACAGGGCCGAGGCCAGGGTGGTGAGGTGCTGTTGGTAGGTGCGTTGGTCGCGGCTGGCCAGTTCGCGGCTGGCATTCATCGCCTCACGCAGTTTGTCGAGGATCTCGCCGATATCCTTATCGATGGTTGGATCGGGTGGCACGAAGTAATCGAAGAAGGTTTTCAGCTCGCGCTCGGACTGTGACAGGTTGGGTTGCACCCGTGCCAGGCGGTGCTCGAGCGGATGCACCCGCTGCATCGTGTAGGTCGACCACATCGAGGCCCGCAGTCCCGAGCCGGTGAGCGACAAGATGGCGTTGCGCTCGACCAGGTCGGGGTAGTCGGGGCGTCGCTGTTCCTCGCTGCCGAGGAAGAGGTGGAAGAAGGCGATCTTCATCGCCCAGGCAACGATGGCATCGTTCTTCTCGACCCCGTAGAGCTCCACATTGCGCATGTTCGGCGTCCACTGCACCGGAGTGTAGTTGGGATGCTGGAGCAGGTCGACGATCATCTGCTGATCCTCGTCGGGCTGCCAGCCCGGTTCCTGCATGCGGCGGCGGATGTCGAGTACGGCCCGTTTGCATGCGATCGGGCTGTCATCCGGGTGCTCGGCCCGCCAGAGCAGGGCGGGGATGAGCAGCGGCACGCTGCCCACGGTCACCGGCAGGCGCCGTCCCTTCTCGTCGCGGTTGATGAACCCCAAGTATTCGCGTAGCCAGTGTGCGATGGTGCAGACGCTCTTGGCTGCGGCGGTGCCGACATCGGTCCAGAACGGATCCTTGGTGGCCGGCATCACCGCCGCCACCCGCGAGCCGAGGTCGGCCGGATTGGTGTATTCGTAGAGGGCGTTGTAGGTCGAGACCTCCGGGTTCTTGGGGCTGACCAACGAGAAGAAGTGGATGTCGTTGCCGCGGCCGTGGCTGCGTGCTTCCTCAAAGACCCGGTCGACCAGGGTCTGGTCGCCCTTGGGGTCGACGATGATCACCGGGAAGCCGCCGCGGATCGCCTGCACGATCAGCGGTTCGGCGAAGCGGGTCTTGCCGACGCCTGAGGCACCGAAGATGCCGCAGTGCTGATTGAAGAGCTGTTCTTCGAGGAAGACCTCCTCCAGGTCATCGAGCCCGAGACCGTAGATGCGTGGATCGCCTTGGTCGGGGGGCAGCTTGGTGACCTGGGCCATGTTCTTGCTGAGCTGATCATCGTAGGCCTGGGCGTGCTTGGTATCCCAGAAGAAGCCGCGGCCGATGTAGGTATGCTCGGCGACCGGGAAGGTGATGCGAGGGTAGGCGTCTGCAGGCGACGGAGGTGCCGAACGGGCTTCGGGTTCGGCCTCCAGCAAGCGTTCTCGCAGCTGTTTGAGGAGTTGGGCGCTCGGGCGGATGTCGCCGGTACTGCGGAACCAGTGCTCGGGATGCAGGGCGAGGCGCAGACCATCATAGCGGACCAGCTCCTGGCAGGCGATCGAGTGCTCGAGCAGGTGACCGGCGAGGATCACCGGATTGTCGTCGATCGCCTTGGCCAGTGGTGCGAGGTGTTCACGACAGGCCACGGCAAGCCATGACTCGAGTTGGGCGATGTTTTCGCAGGCGAGGATGTGCTCGTAGCTCTGGCGGGCTTCGACCAACAGGGCTTTGATCCAGCTGCGGATGCTCCCATGTCCCGTCTCGCGCTCCAGGAAGTGGGCCAGTGCATGCTGTCGTTCGTTGCGGTCGAGGGTGCCGAAGCTGCTGCCCAGTTGCTGACGCAGGCGATCGACGAGCGCCGTGCGCAGGTCTTGGATGGCGGTCTCGCCGATCATCAGTTTGTCGGTTTCGACTGTCAGCCAGGTGGCACTGGCGAAGCCGCGAGCGGTAATGGCTCGATCGATGCCGTGGTTGAGCAGTACCAGCGAACGCTGCGGATCGGTGAACCAGCGCGTGAGGATCTGTCGGGCGGCCTCGCTGAACTGCCAGGCGGCACCATCGCCATTGATCCGGCGTTGGAGGCAGCGCCCCGGCAGCAGCGGCAGGAGCGAGCATATGTGGCCGGCGACGGCCTCCTCGCTCCAGGCGGCGACGGCCGCGATCAACTCACGCGAGGGCGTGCCTTCGACGCGGGCGCGCTCGCAGCGGATGAAGGGGGTGATGGCGGTGATGCCGGCTGCCAGCACGGCGGTGTCGTGCCAGTGGCAGATGACCTCGTAGCGGCGTGGATGGTGGTCACGCAGCCACTGTTCCTGCTGGGCGAGGATGCGCCGGTGGCCATCGTCGACCCACTGCCGGCGGTGGATACGGACGGTGTTCGGACGGCCATCCTCCTCCCAGGCGCTCACTCTCTCGATTATTTTGTGGAAAGGTACCCCCAGCGGCTCGTAGTCGGGTCCCCAGGGCGCCTTGCCATGGGGGACCACCTTGCCCTTCCTGTCCTGTTTGGTCGGTATCTTGCCGGCTGTGAACGAATAGCGCCGTGAGGCGCCGAGGGCCTCGTGGCGCTCCTTGCTGGTGCGCAGGGACATGTGGCAGCGGAAGACCATCCACAGGCAGAGCAGCACGCAGGCGTATTGCATGGTGGGGAACACGGGCAGCAGCCAGGCGGTGACGGCGGATACCGGGATGCCCGCAGCGTAGATGGCCTGCGCCCGCGACAGCGACTGCTCAGGTGGTTTGACCTCGAGTTCGGAAATGGTGTCGTACATGGCAGCCCCGCAGCTGGTGCATGGTGGGTGGGGCAAACATGCTGACAAGACCACGAGGCGGATTCCGGCGTTTGATCGAAGCTCGTGATCGCGCTTGGCATGCGCCAAGTCGGAAGCTTGGGCATGGCGTGCGTTATCGCATTGCCGGGTCGCGCTTGGGGGATTGACCGAGGAGATCTCGAATGCTTATAACTAGCGAAAACGTTCATCCATCCCTCTCGCGAGTGAACCATGCCGCTCCCTCGTCCTGTCGTCCTCCTGCTGCCAGTTCTTCTCCTGCAGCCTGTCCAAGCAGTCGAATACCCCCTGCGCGAGCAACCACTGGAGGTTCGTGTCGAACAGCTCGATGGCCGCAACGAGCAGGTGGTGGTCGACTGGGGCCGGGTATCGGAGTCACTCCGTCGCGATCCGGCCGAATGCGACCAGCAGCGCGAGACCTTCAAATCGTTTTTGACCTCGCCCGAGTTCATGGCCTTCGTCGAGAAGCATGGCATGCGCACCGACCTGCTGGCGGCCATGGCCAGCAAGGAGGAACTCGAGAAGCTGCGCAGGCATCTCGCCAGCCAGCCCCACGCCACGGCTCTGCCGCGAGCCATCCAGCAGCGCAGCAATCAGGCCCCGGTGCCTGGTTTCCTGCGCGACATGGGAGCCGAGCAGCGCCGTAACCTGCGTCTGGTGCTCTACGACGATGCCGACAGTCATCAGCGCGAGTGGCTGCTGCGCTGGCACGCCGCCCACGCCGACGATCCCTATCTGACCATCGTGGTGGCCCAGGGTTGGAGCAGTTTCGGGGCTATCGAGCGTTTCGCCGAGAGCCACCCCGAGATCACCATCAGCCCGATCGCCAGCGACGATTACGCCGCGGGATTCGGAGTAACCGCCCTGCCCGCGGTCATCACCTTTCCGGATGACGACCACATCCACCGGATCGAGGGATTGATTCCCGTCGAAGAAGGAACCAGCAATGAGTAAGATCTCATGGACCATCCTGCTCGCCCTGGCCCTCGTCTGTTCGACCGGTCGTTGGGCGCAGGCGGCCACGACCTGGGTGTATCCGAACAGCAATTACACCATCAAGGTCTATGGCTTCATCGATCCCAGCTACCGCAACAGTGGCAATCTGCACGCGAGCCACCATTTCGGCGAGCGCATGGTGGTCGCCGAGGTCACCCTGCCGGGCAAGGCCATCACTGGCAGCAACTCGGCCAAACAGGTCGACCTCAGCAAACCCTTCTACGGCATGTTCGGCGGTCGTCGCCACGAGCATCGATGGTGGGGCTGGTGGTACTGGCACCGGTATCACGGCCACTGGTGGAACAATCAGGTCCGCAACTTCACCTACGACAAGGACAACGAACTCTATCTCTATTTCCTGGCCCGCGAAACGGTCACCCATGCCAGTCAGGGTATCACGGTGAGGCGCCATCACGAGCGCTATTTCGAAGGTGATGAGTACCTCGCCAGCCTCGATTGGCAGACGGTGCTCTACCGGATCTATTGGCACCACATGGCTGATGGCAAGCACTCCGGCATCGCCGGTTTCGTGGAGGCCCGCACCAATGGCATGACCGTACCGCAGAGCAACTGGAGCCGGATCTGGGGGCATGTACACGACGAGTGGGGAGCGATGAACGGTCAGATGGTGCCGGCCATTCCCGCCTCCGGTACCGGCTGGAACCAGCACAGTGAGCCCTCGCTGGTCCACAGCCCCAGCCAGGGGGTGCCTGGCAACGTGCAGCCGGAGGTCATCCAGGTGCCGATGCGCAATCCCTCGCTGACCATCCGCGTCGGCGATGGGGGGTTCCCCTTCAGCCATCCGATGCCCAACCTCTGGGTGACCATGAGCCCCTGGCAGGCGCTGCCGCCCAACATGGACCTGTGGCAGGCCATCCTCCTGGGTGAGGGCAACCAGGTGCAGAACGACAGCCAGACGGCCATCGCCGGCACCAACACCACCCAACTCGAAAACGAACTCGACAACGAGAGCCAGTACGGCGATGGCTACGACGGACCCACTTCCACCTCCGCCACCCAGGTCGGCTCAAGCATCGAGTCGAGCAACGGCGGCTATATCTTCCGCGTGCAGGAGGTGCGCATCTCCAATGACGAGCACATCAAGAAGGTCGAGTTCATCGCCCTGCGCGACCTCTTTGTCAATCTCGATTACAGCCGCAGCCAGAATCGTGACATCAACCGACGGCATGAAGACTACATCGAGCTCAACAACCGCATCATCGGTGGCTACGCCTCGGGCAGCAAGATCGAGCCCTTCACCGTCACCGTCGATCCCGACAGCGGCGCCCAGCGCGAGCTCAGCGCCAGCGTGGTGGTGCGCGATGGCGATCTCGATGTGTCCTTCGACCGCATGTGGCTGCCGCCCTTCAAGGGCGTGGTCGGCAAGCCCGAGCAGATCGCCGGCATCCCCTGGCAGGCGCTGCCCACCGACGGCATGCGGGCCACCGGCCAGGCGATCGAAAAGGTGCTGCTCGGCGGCCAGGGCAATGACACCATCGCGGTCGTCGATCAGCCGCAGCAGACCGGCACCCTGACCACCCGCAACGATGTCAGTGTCGATGTCAGTGCTATGAAGCAGTCGCTGGTCGACGTCGAGACGGAGATGGCCAACGACACTTCGCCGGAGGCCCAGGATGCCAACGCCGAGGCCCAGGCGGTCCTCGCCTACACCGATAGCAACGACGATGACTATGCCCACAGCGGCCAAGGCAAGGCTCCGGTCCACCACGCGGTCACGATGCCCGGCTCGACCCATGACGACCAGGAGGGGGCCTCGAGCACCATCACCGATCCCGGCCACGGCATGGCCGGCATGGTCAACCGCGTGCACCAGGACGCCCTCACCGAGGGCGAGGATGACCTCCAGGGCCGGCTCACGGTCAGCGACGAGGGGGACCAGTCAGACGGCCTGGTAATCGAGCAGGCGGTCTACGAGCTCGAGGAGGATGCCGAGCCCTACATGGAGGTGGCCGGCGACACGCGCGGCATGAACCAGACCATCATGCGCTCGGTGATGCTCTGCGCCGGCTACGACGACAGCTACTTCAGCAGCGACGGCAATCCCGGTCCCGGTCCCGACAACATCGACAACCCGGCTCAGCCGCAGCCGACCGCTGTCGGCCAGCATTTCGGCCTGCCGGTCTACGATGTCGAGGGTGACGGCGACCCCGACCGCTTCTATTCCAACGATGCCTGGTCGAACGGCTTCCCCTATCTCATGCTCGAGTGGCACAAGGAGGGGCATCACAAGAAGTGCAAAGGCTGGTGGGGCTGGTTCAGCAACATCGATGAGCAGCGGCCGCACAACGCCTTCGGCCTCTGGGGTCTGTATCAGCTCGACAGCAGCCAGCACCCGCTCGGCAAGCGCCTGATCACCTACGGTCACAGCCGCAACTACGATTTCAAGAAGACCAGCGAGGGCTTCCTGGGCTGGAAGAAGTGCGTCGAGTGGTGGGGCGGCACTTTCGGTTTTGTCAACGGCAGCACGCTGACCCTGCGGGCCAAGGCTGCCACCGCGCCGCAGCCGATCAGCCAGCCGGTGAGCATGAGCGAGGTCGACCAGGGGATCTGGCATCGGGTGCGCCTGCTCAGCGCCCCGCCCGCGGATCCACCCGAGCTCAAGGCGCCGGGCAGCTACAATCAGGCGAACTACGGATACATCGGCGAGGTGCATCGCACGGTCTTCATCTATCAGGGCGTCGACCTCAACATGCCAACCTCGCCGATCACCGATGCGGCCGGCAACGAGGCCCCCGACTTCGATCCCATGCTCGCCCTTGATCCGCTCAACGGCTACATGTGGGTGGAGACCATCCGCACTGCCGGCGGCGAGGTGGGGGTGAAGAACTACTTCTGGCCCTATCGCTTCGATCCCACTGAGATCATGCCGAGTCAGGATCCCGATTTCTATCGCGCGGTGACACCATCCTGGGTCTTCGGGGCCAGCGACATGCACGACGTCACACCCTTCGCTGAGCGGGTCTCGGGCAAGGCCATCCAGTTCCTCTCCAACTACAATCCCCATATCACCTCGACCGCCATGGGTACCTCGGTCTATCGCTTCCCGATCAACAACGGCCAGCGCAACAAGGCGCTGAAGCTGCTGCCGGAAGTCAAGCGGGCGATGGAGACCGAGTTCATGGGCACCATCGTCAACACCGCCTCCGGACTCGGCGGCTACGTCTGGGATGTGGTCGGCGACAAGCCGCAGATGCAGTGGAACATTGCCGGCCTGGGTGGCGCCAGTACCTACAACCTCGACACCGACAAGAAGCCCAAAGACAATGTGGTGCTTGAGACCCGCCAGGGCGCCGGCATGTACGACTTCAAGGGTCGCTGGCACGGCTTCTCGACCAAGACCGCCCAGCGCGACATCCTCAAGCGCAAGTGGGATTGGCACTTCGAACAGCCGCTGTCACTCAAGATCCCGGCTTTCATCGATTACAAGAGCAGCCAGCCGCAGCGCCTGAGCGCCATTCCCGATGTCCTCGAGTCCGACGACGGCGATATCTACACCGACCTCGACATCGCCAAGGACCCCCAGCGGCAGGTCATCGAACTGGCCGCCGAGCGGCGCAAGCATATGATGGATGGCGGTTTCTACCTCTTTTCCGGCGCCGTCGGGCGTGAGTTCGAGCTCGACTACGCCTGTCAGATGCCCGAGTACATCACCCTGGTCTGCGTCGAGTGGGACAACCGGCCCGACCGGCCCGACGTGGCGCAGACCCTGGCCGAGCATGGCAAGACCGCGGTCTTCGTCGGCAAGACCCCGCAGGAGCAGGTCGACTACCATACCACCGGCCTCAACATCAGTGTTGCCGAGGCCCAGCTCAAGGGCCTGCTCAACGAGATCTTCCTCGGCGGTGGGCGCACCCGCTTCAAGGTGCAAATGAACGCCCAGGTCGCCCAGAAGCTCTTCGACACCGATCCCAACAAGACCGATGCCCAGAAGCGGGCCAACTACGAGAACCTGGCCGACAGCCAGAAGAACATCAACGCCATCAATGTACGCGACGGCGACAGCAATCAGAACCAGGAACTCAAGAAGGGCGGCATCGGCTCGGCCAACATCCGCGGCGGCCCGCGCGACGACCAGCGCCTGAAATACGCCGCCTTCCCCTTTCTGGCCGACGACTGGCTCTATGACCAGCCGGCCTGCCATGTGCCCTATCCCATCTTCACCATGAATGAGGGCCAGATCGATGTCACCGATGAAGCTGCCAGTCTGCGCACCACCGGCATGGTGCAGTATCGCCATCCGATGCTGATCTACTATCTCGACAAGATCGAGACCAGCGATGGCAATGCCGTCACGAGCAAGGACGTCTCGGCGGTCTACGTGCGCTACGGCACCGACTGCAATCCCGATCCCTACGGTGATAAGAGCTACGCCCTCTTCGACCTCGAGAACTACAGCGGTTTCCAGACCATCGTCGACTACAGCATCCTGACCAAGATCCGCTGGCAGCGTTTCCTCGACTGGGCGACGCCGGCAAACCTCGAGGACTACTTCCTGGCCGTCTTCTCGCTGCAATACGCCACCATGCCGGAGCAGATCCAGCTCTATAATCACCTCAGCCAGATCGATCTCGACAACGTGCCCGATCCCGGTCCCGAGCCGCTGGCGCCGCCAGAGCCTGAGTGGCCGGCCAGCGAGGCGCCGCCGCTGATCGCAGCGCCGGTCGGTCCGCGACCGATCTACGGCTGGAGCTTTGCGGCCGATGATCTCTCGACCATCAGCGATACGCTGACCAGGACCCACATGTACGAAGAAATGGTTGGCAACCCGCCAGCGCCGGTGCAGCAGACCGCCATCACCAGCGAGGCGACGCTGGCCAGCCTGCTTTCCACCAGTGACCAGTCACAGGTCTTCAGCGGTTTCATCGACGGCAGTGGCGCTGTGCGCGACCTGGCCCTCTGGTTGCAGCCGGGTGACGCCGACCTCGAGGTGACCATCATCGAGCCCATGAGCGCGCTTGAGGTGAGCGATTGGCTGGGCCTGCACGGCGCCACGCCCCCGGCCTTCGCCGATCTGTACCCGGCGGCCAACACCACCACCGCCACACTCGCCGATCTCGACACCCTGAGCCTGCCGCCCAGCGACATGCCGCTCTACCTATCGGTCTCGACCGCGACGCCCAGCGTCGACGGCGATCTGGTACTCGGCGGCGGCCTGGCCAGCTGGACCGTGGATGCCGATCTGCTGGCCGGGGCCACGGTGCTGCCGGTACAGGAGACCGCGCAGTTGGCCGCCCTGCCGCCGAGCGGGCAGATCCGCATCGGCGACGAAATCCTGCCCTACACGGGAGTCGATGCGCCCGCTGGCACCATCACCCTCGGCGAGCCGCTGTCAGTCGACCTCGCCCTGGGCAGCAGCTTCCAGAGCATGCTGCCGCTGCAGGCCGAGCCGATCGCCGGTCTGCTGGCCGACTACAGCGAGATCGAGAGCAACTGGCTTTTCTTCGTGGCCGACGTCGCCGCCTGGGACCAGCAACAGGCCAATCACGAGGCCAGCGTCGCCGCCCGCGAGCAGTGGAACGAGGACAACGACAACTTCCTCGACGAATATGCCATCTGGACCTACGGCATGGAGATCTACGCCAATCAGCACAGCCACTGGCAGGCCCAATACGACGCCTACACCACCGCCGCCACCCTGCGCGACGAGCGTGATACCCTGGCCACCGACATCGCCCTGTTCGAGAGCGAAAAGACGGCGATCATCAACGCCGTGCTGGCCGAGGTGGCGGCGCTCAAGGGCATGAACCTCGAGGCTGTGGTGAGCCTCTACGAGAACGACAGCATCTCGATCAGCACCAGCAAGTACTACGAATTCTTCGTCGATCCGCTCAACGCCATCCCCGAAGCCATCATCGATCCCCAGGACCTGCAATCATGGCTCTGATCCGTCTACTGCTGCTTGTCGCCCTGCTCGGTGGCACTCTGCACGCCCTCAGCTTCTCCAGCGGCGGTTCGCCGGTCGGCCACTCGGCGCCGACCCACCCGCCGCCCCTGGCCGACACGGTGGCCAAGGTGACCTCGAGCTTCAACACCGAGTGGCTCGAGGGCACGCTCTTCAGCAACGCCTGGGACTGCATGTTCGCCGACATCGGGATCGGGGTCTCGGTCTGCACCTACAAGGTGCTCGGCATCCCCATTCCGGTGCCCTGCATCCGCGTTGATATGGATATCCCGGCCAAGATTATCGAGGGCAGCCATCGCAACGCCCATACCTCGGTGCTCACCGGCGTCTCGGCGATCCAGATGAAGGCGGCGCTCGGTGGCAAGGCGGGACCGTTCAACAAGACCAGTGACAACGATTCCGGCTCGCTCGAGGATGGCGGCATGAACGTCGGCTACGGTCGCAACATGGGGTTCCCGCCGACCTTCGCCATCGTCTACCAGGTCGCTTTCGCGCTCACCGCTGGCAATCTCTGCCAGGCGCCGTTCACGCTCATGGGACTCGGCTACAACTACCACAGCGAAGGTGATTGGCACTCGAAGCTGGGCTACTTCGCCGGTTGGCGTGCGATCGTCAGTCCCTACATCACTTTCATCTACATGGCGCCGATGGCCACCCTGGGCAAGGTCATGGAGTACAGCGGCATCGGCGGCGTCGATGTCTTCGGCGTGCTGACCCACGGCTCCTTCGGTACCGCGGCGGTGGTCAACGGCAACAACTACACCACCTCGACCATGACCAGCATGGTCGAATCGATGATGGACGCCGGGGTGGTCAACGATGCCTTCTTCTTCACCTACGGGCCGCTGACTCTGCGTTTTGGACCGATGATCTACCCGATGCATTTCCTGCAGAGCTATGTGTTCGGAGTGATCATGCTCAACGCTCACATGCAGTACGGCGGCAATCTGCTGTGGCTGTGGCCGGGCCCGGACAACGACGGGCCCGGCGATGGCTGTCACCGGCTCAAGCGCATGGGCGAACCGGGCAACATCCCGATCTTCGCTGCGGTCATGGGTATCGAGCAGGGGGCCAGGGTCAGACTGCGCGAGGCCAACTACGCCTTCGCCTATTTCGCCCGCGTCACCTGCTGCAACTACTGCGCGGGTTCGGATGACGCCATCCGCTGGCACTTCAAGGTCGGCAAGGGTGCCTGGACCCAACAGATCCGCAAATGAGGTCTCCCCAGCGGGAGCGATGCCGCTAGGCTGGCACACTATCGGGAGTGAGGATGCATCCAGGAGAAGCAGGAAAGCGGATCACGGGCGGCGGCCTGATGGCATGCGTGCTGCTCGTGGCCCTCAGTCCGTGGTCTTTGGCGGCCGAAGACGAACCGGTCATCGATCTGCCTTTCGATATCATGCAGGTGCTCAAGGCGGTGCCCGATCCCAAAGACCTCGAGGAGGCCGCGGCGATCGTCGATCAGGGCTTCATGGCCCTGATGCAGGAACAGGATCTGGCTGTGCAGTCGGTGCGCGTCGGCCTGGGCAACGACGACGGCGGCGAGCCCATGGCGATCGGAGACGGCGGCACCCTGTGGTGCTTCTGGGCCATCGACGCCCCGCAGGCCCACTATCTGGCCGGCATGGTCGGCCGCTTGAGCCAGGACTTGCCGGAGGTGCGGATCCGTGCCGTGCATATCCTGCCGCTGACCAATTGGGTCTCCTTCATGCGTGAGGCCAACCAGATCAAGCAGGCCATCCTGACCGCAGGGTACCACAATCGCCCAAACGAGGCCAAGCAGATCGCCTACGACTTCATGCATCGCTACGCTTCCTTGCGCGACATGCCGCAGCTCTACGGCACCAACACCATCCGTGTGTTCGCCAATGTCGAAGCGGCGATCTTCTTCCGCATAGGTGAACTGCCGGCCTTCGTCTACATCTCGCCCAATGGCATCGTGCACAAGCTGACCGGCGCCGGGGCGGGCATCAGTCTGGCGGAATGGATCGGTCTCTGCCTGTCCTGGGAGCGGGCCCAGGCCCAGGCCGATGGCGATGAGGACCAGCGGGGGGAGGAAGAGCGATGAGACTGCTGTGCGGTCTGCTGCTGGCTTGTTCAGCCATGGTCGAGCTCGCGGCAGCCGAGCCCGATGTGTTGATCATCATCAAGAAGCGGAAGCAAGTCGAGCCATCGTCGACGGTTGTCGCCATGCCGAGGCAGCAGCCTCCCGAGCGCCACCGCGACGATATCTACAACGCCATCTGGAGCCATCCTGATCAGACCTTCGTTGACAGCGATCTCGGTCCCCTGCCGCTCTACTTCGAGGTCACCTTCGATGCCGCCGGTAACCCGGTGCCGCGCTTTCCCGACTACTTCACCAAGCGCTACATGGACGACCCCACCGGGGAGAACGCGCGTCTGTATCTGGAGGCGAACGCGGCCCGCTGGCGGCGACTGCGCGAGGCCACCACCATGCTGCGCAGGGCCTCCTATGAATACGGCTACATCACCCCTGAGAGCTTCGAGCCCTCCCGCCAGGCGCCGGTCGATCAGCACACCTCGATCTACAACCCCGAAAACATCGCCCCCAGCAGCCGCGGTGCGCCAATCATGGACGAGGAGCTGGCCATCCGCCGCGGTCTCGATCCCGATACCATCCCCCTGACCCCCAATCCCTACGCGGCCAAGGAGGTCGAGCTGCTGCTGATGTGGGACTGGCGGCAGGAGAACATCCACGAGACCATGCGTGAGTGGAGCGCCTTCGCCAAGGATCTGCGCGAGCGCAAGCTCGGTGTACGCGTGGTCAACATCAGCATGGACAACCACCAGGAGCGCGTGCGTTCCTATCTCAAGTACTTCGAATACATGGACATCGGATTCGACTCGACCGAGAACTTCCTCGATGTGACCAATCTGCGGCAGGGCTTCTCGGTGCGCGTACTGCCCACCTACGTGTTCATCGACCGGCGCTCGGGCAACGTGTTGCGCCTCGAAGGGCATCAGGACATCGACGAACTGCGCCGGAGCCTGCTCAAGCTGGTGGACCGTGAAGCGGGCGACGAGTGGGCGCCGCGGGCCAGCTGGTTCAGCAAGCGCGACCCGGCTGCGGTCGACTCCGAGGAACAGCGGGGCCTCTTCCCCGAAACCTTCGATCCCGAGAATATACCACTCAATGCCGTTCCGGTCATGCCGCGCACCGCGCCGGCGCCGTGGATACCGGAATGACCCCAGGAAGCCCAGCCATGTGCATCACCCGCGCGATCCTCCTGATCCTGTTCAGCCTTCCGCTGGCCCTGGCTGCGGTTTCCGGGTCGGATACCACGAACGACCAGAGCGACAATCGATCCTCGTCGACCGGCCAGAACTCGAGCGCGGCGGCTGCCGATGAGGCCGCTGCCGTCGGGGCCATGGACGATATGACCGAGGCCGAGATCAACGCCTACATGAGCAGCTTGATGACCGAGGTGGGTAGCATCCCCGGCTCGGGCGACGCCGGTCTGATGGATCAATACCTCGAGCACTCGATCGATTATCGACGCGACGTGAAGCGCAAGGCCGCCGACAACAATGTCGAACTCGGTGGCAACGAACGCGCCGTCTTCGGTCGGGTGTCGGTCGAAACCGTCCTCAACGAGGCGCCGGTCACCCGCACCGACTACCTGCGAGCGCCGCAGCGGGTGAGTTTCGTCAAGGATGGCAAGAACATGCTGCAGGGCGTGCAAGACAAGCTCGATCGCGCCAAGGAGACCATGGAGAAGATCTTCCCCTGTTCCGATTTCGACTGGATCGCCAATTTCTCGAAAATGTTCAATATCCAGGCACTCAAGAACTACGTCAAGGATCTCGCCTCGGGCGTCGCGGCGGCGGCGCCGATGGCCCTGCTGCAGGCCTTCTCGCCGAATCTGGCCGAGATCGTCAAACACTTCAAGGTCATCGCCAGCTTCGACCTCAGCGCCAACAAGATGGACTGCAACCAGCTCCAGCAGACCCTCACTCCGGCCTTCGGTGGCCTCCTGCGCGGTCCCGGTTATTCCGAGTGTCTCAACGTGGAACAGGCCGGCGGCGCTTCGATGACCGAGGCCAACAAGCTCTGCGCCGGCAAAAACTCGGCCTTCGGTGGCATGAACATCTTCGGCAAGCTCGAGAACGTCACCGAGAATTTCGCCACTACCGCCTCCAACCTGAGCACCGCCGTGTCGGTCGAGGAGTTCGCTCCTTTCGATCTGATCGCCACCGCTGTCGATCGCACCACCGGGGCCATCCAGACCGCGGCCGAGGCCGAGGCCGCGGCCGCCAACAGCGAGGAGGCCAACCGTCAGCTGGCCGAGTCCGAGACCGGCGATGGTCACAACGCTTCGGCCGACAAACAGATGGCCCAGCAACAGCACAGCGGCGATTTGACCGGCCTCGGCAATCTGCTCAAGGAGACCCTCGGCTCGGTCACGGTCTCGGCCCAGGGCGGCCTGGAACTGGGCAACATGGGCGGAAAAACCTATAAGATCCGTCTGCGCAGCCAGGTCATCCAGGTGTCCGAGAACATGGTCGACCAGTGCCTGCAATACGGCGCCTTCATCGACAGCAAGCTCGGCAACGACTGGGCGGCGATCATCAACGGCGCCGACCCGCTCTCCGCCGACACCATGCGTCAGCACCGCGAGGCGATTGCCGTGCACTGCATGTACACCCTGGCCAGCCCCTGGGATGACATGGTCAACGATGACCAGGAAGAGGTGCTCTTCACCTACGACACCATCGACAAGTTGGCTCACATCGTCTTCCGCCTGCAGAACGGCACCTACACCGAGGGCGGCCAAGTGCGGCTCAACATCGACGGCCTGAGCATGATCAAGATGTACCGTCCCATCCATGCCATCGAGACCATCGTCGACTACGAGCTCAAGCGTTTCCGCCACCAGGAGATCTACCTCAAGTACGTCGACGAGATCTCGCAGAAGGTGAACGGCATCATGTCCGATGCCAACGCGCAGAAGGACTACCAGGCCCGCGCCCTCGAGCAGTGGGAGGCATACAAGCAGCGCAAGGCGGCCGAATTGCTGGCCGACTACGAGAACACGCCCATGACCATCCGGGAACTGGTGCAGAGCATCAACCGCTATCGTTTTCCGGTGCGCTCGAACCCCGGCATCAACCCCGATGGCGACACGCTTGATGATAGTGAGAAAAAACACACCGATCTGACCGAGCGGGGTTACAACTAGTGTCGATAGCACCGCGGCAAGCGCCACCGCCGCTGCATGCAGACCCGGGCGGCAGGAGTTAGGGCATGGGCTGGTCAGACATCATGGTTTCCTTCGTGGAGGGACCGATCCTCTATCTGGTCCTGGCCATCTGCGCCATGGCCTCGGTCTACGGCTTCGCCACCGGTGACAAACGCTATATCTTTTGGGGTCTGGGCAGCTTCTTCGTGGTCGCTATCTTCACCGCTCTTGGTGACGCCCTGCCCACTACTTGGGGCGGTGCGTTCATCGCCGCGGCCCCGCCGGTCTTCGGCGAACTCAATCCGGAACTGAGCGCCTTCGCCTATTTCTCCGGCACCATGCGCGGTTTCTTCATGATGGGGGCGGAGTTCTGCAACCTGATCATGTCGAGCAGCCTGTTCCGTAATCTCGGCATCGTCATCTTCGTGTCGGCCGGCCTCTCGATCGCACTGCAGATGGCCAGCTTTGGCGAGCACGGCCTGCGGCGGGTGGTCTCCTACCTGATCCTGGCCCTGATCGTCTTCGCCATCGCCTTCTATCCCTCGGTGCAGTTCACCAATGGCAGCGGTGCCGACGAGGCCCTGATCCAGGACCGGGCCGACGCGGTGAAGAAATACACCATCGGCGACAGCGTCGCACCGGCCGGCTCGGTGGTGCCGCTCTATGCCGGCTTCATGCTCGAGGCCGCCCGCGGTATCGGCGAGGAGCTGGCCATGGCTCTGCTCGGGGTGAACCCCCAGGATCGCATCGACGACATGGTCGGGGCCGACACCGTGGTGCGGGCCTGGAAGAACGCCCGTATCAGCAAGCAGGCGGCCGAATACTACGTCGCCTACGGCGCGCTCTGCGTGCCGGCGGTCCGCCGTCTGCAGGCCATCACCAAGGGCACCGAAGATCACAGCTACCTGCAGTACCTGCAGCTCAAGGTCAGCGAGAAGATGAACGCCTACGTGAACAATTCAGGCGCGGCCCGCAACAATCTGCTCGCGCCCCGCTCGCTCACGGTCATGCAATATGCCAACGTCTCGCAACTGCTGGTCCTTGATGATCATCGCGGGCACATCAAGAGTTTCGTGGAGGAGGCCAAGAAGCCTGCCCACATGAAGGACACCTACCTGACCTGGTGGAAGTTCCAATACGTGGCCCCGACCACCGCCGTCGATACCTGGGCCAGCGCCTCGCCGACAGTCAGCGCCACCCCCGAGCGTGAAGAAGGTGAGGAGGACGCCAAGAACCCCAAGTTCACCTTCAGCAATATCGAGGGGGCGATGGCCACTAGCGCGGTCTGCACGGCGGCCAGCGTCGGCGGCCTCTTTGGCGCCACCTTCGGCGGCGGCGAGATCAGCTTCCTGCCCGATCCGGTGCTCTACCGCCTGTGGGGCAACGAAGGCGGAGTGTTCAACTCCGGCACCCGCCGCGAGATCCATTGCATGGTCGCCTACGAGGAAAACTGGGGCGGAGCCAACGGAGCCAAGGCGCTCATGAATTGGAGCGACAGCGACGGCTACAGGCTCTCCGAGGGCGGCGACGGTTTCGCCCCCCATACCTATAGCATTCCCTCGGCCAAAATCCACTACGCCAACCTCGTCAACAAGACCGAGACGCAACTCCAAGGCATGACGGTCAACGACCCGTTGCCGTCGGCCGGCTATAGCGCCTGGCATTCAACGGTCATGCCCGCCAGCGGGCGGGTGGTCAACTACGACGCCAGCCTGTTGCCGGTGGCTGCGATCGTGAAGAACTTCAACAACGACTCCTGCCAGCAGGCCAAGGATGACGGCCCCACCCACAGCAAGTGGCTGGGCTGCTACCTGCGCGATGTCCACACCATGCAGACGGATGTCGGCGGTGAGATCGAGTTGGACCACCTCGAGCCGATGGCCGAGATCCTCGGCCGGCTGAGCAATGTTGATAGCGCTTTCGGTTATCCAGACATCGAGGGGATCACAAATGAGAGCACCTGGTTTGGCAACGCAACAGCAAGCGCCCTGGCGTCGCATTTCGATGACCTGGACATCAACCTCAACGCGGCCTCACCGGCGCCGCCAGATCAGGCCACCGACAACCTCCTGGCTCGCGAGTTCGCCGCCTTCATGATCGAGCCGCCACGCTCGCGGCAGGCGCTGGCCGAGGGTATGCAGAGCGTGCCGCAGAGCGAGGGCGGCGATGGCTTCGGCTGGAAGGAGTTCTGGGATCTCCTCACCAACCCGGCCATGCTTACCGAGGTGCTGCTGCGCCTGATCACCTGGCTGATCGGTCTGGTGCTCAAGATCCTGCAGACCCTCTTCGCCTATGTGATCGGCGGCTCCTTCATGATGCTGCTGATCTTCTTCCCGATCGTGCCCTTGATGGCCCTCTGGCCGGGCAAGTGGGTGGCCGGTCTCAACTGGGCCCGGACCGTGATCTGGGTCGGGCTGTGGCCGGCCTTCTTCGTGCTCGGCGGTCAGATCATCGCCAAGTCGTCGCTCTTCTTCGATGTCTACCAGAGCCAGGAGGTGGTCGGTTCGCTGATCGGTCGTCTGGCCATGCTGATGTTCGGCTTGATGGTCGTGGTCAGTACGCCGACCACCTCCTCGATCATCATCAGCGCCGCCGGCGAGGGCTTCGGCAAGGTGGCGATGAGCGCTTATGGCACGATGATGAAGACCTTCGGCGCCGGTGCCGCCATCGCCCTGGCGGCGACCGGCGTCGGTCTGGCGGTGGCTGCCAAGGGTGCCGCGGTTGGCGGGGCCGTCATGGCCAAGGGCGGCGGCGCCATGGCTGCCAAGGGTGCGGCGGCCGGCGGCAAGGCCGGCGCCGTGGCCAGCCAGATAGGGCAGGCCAGCCAGAAGGTCGGTCGCGGCGTGCAGATGGCCGGTCAGGGTGTGGCCCGCAACGCCCATCGCGGCGCCCGCGGGGCGACCAATCTGGTCAAATCGTCGGCCGCCTACGCCGAGTCGCTGCACGCCGATGCGCCCGGCACTGTGTCGGGGGCCATGGGCCAGGCCCAGGCCGTGGGCGGCGCCTATTCGGCCGCCGGCAAGCATACCGCTGCCACCCTCAAACTGGGCGCCGCCCAGGCCCTCAGTGATGAGAAGCTGGGGCTGGGAGACGCCATCAATCGCGGCAGCAGCAACATCAAGGGCCAACTGACCAGTGGTGGAGCGCAGGGCGAGGGGACTCGCGTCGGCCGCTTCATCGCCCGCAACATGGGCGATGCCACCGGCATGGCCACCGGGCTCACCGATAGCGCCGGGCGTATCGCCAACGATCTCAGCGGCGGCCAGGGGCCGGGCCACTACGGCAGCAGCATCCAGAACGCCAACCGCGGTATCGCCGGGCTCAAGGAGCGTTCCTCGACCCCCGGCGGCCAGCGTCAGCCGATGAATGCCCAGGAGATGCTGCAGGTGGCCAGCGCCTACGCGGCGGTGGAGGCGGCCGCCGGCGATGCCTCGGAGACGGCCGGTAGCAAGGCCGACAAGCAGACCGAGGCCACCCGGCGCGATATCGCCGGTATCGGCAACGCCCAACTCTCGGGCGACAGCATGAAGCTGCGCAGCGTGCTCAAGCGGGCCGAGTCGACCCTGGTCGGCAACGACGCCGAGATGGCCAGTGCCCTGGCCAACAACAACGTCGGCGATGCGGCCCAGATGCAGATGGCCTCGGGTGCCCTGATGGCCTCGATGGCCGACGCGATCGACAGCGTGCTGACTTCGGGGACCGTCACCGACCCCGAGACCCAGCGCAACCTGACCGGCAAGCGCGACGAGTACCGCGATATCGCCGGGCGACGGAGCGTGCAGGCCGGCGAGAATTTCATGCAACTCGGGCCCAGTGGCCGCATGGGCATGATCGGCGCGGCCATGGAACACGACCGCAATCAGCAGCACCGGGCCAATGCCGATGGCGAGTCCTATTCTTCAGGTGGTGGCCAGCTCGAACGGCTGGCGGGCCAGTTCGAGGCCATGGGCGATGGCAAGAGCCAGGCCATGGCTGAGGCCGCGTCCATGATGCTCGATCAGACCGCTCCCGATCCCCAGCAACGGCAGCAGGTACTCGACAATCTGCGCGGCAACGGCCTGCACGCTGTTGCCGACACCATGGAGCGGGGGGGCACCCTGATGGAGGTTCAGGAAGCCCTCAAGGGCAGCGGCCAGGCCGGCATCATGGCCGGCAGCAGTGGCTTCCGGACGCTCGACACCTTTGTCCCCCGGCCCGCAAGCGGCGGTGGCAGTGTTGCCTACGGGGGTGGCGGCGGCGGCGGGTCGATGGCCAGTCTGCCGACTGGCGGCGGCGTATCGGCTCTGCCGGGTGGCGGCGGTGG
>CAYONM010000001.1:26932-70936 GCA_964405325.1 uncultured candidatus Brocadiaceae bacterium
CCGGGTGGCGGCGGTGGCGTGCCGGCTCTCCCCGGAGGAGGGGACGTGCCCATGTTGCCACCGGGTGGTGGTTTCGTGATGGCCGACAGTTTCTCGGTCGCCGGCGAGGTATCGGCCGACAGCGGCCACAACGTGGGCGGCATCTCCGATGCCCGCGAGCAGATGCTGCTGATGGATTTCCGACGCAATCGCAATATTTCGGAGCTGGCCAAGAAGCATAGCCTTGATCCCGCCCAGATCCGCCTGGTGCTGCAGCAGCACGGCATGCTGTGAGGCGATCCGGTCCGATCGTCGGCGGTCGGATTGACAAATCCGCAGCCGGTCGTGATCATCGGCCCGCTCAGGAGAGCCCATGCGTGTCACGGTCCTGTTCGTGCTCTGTTGCCTGCGACATCTGACCGCGGTCGAGGTACTGGAGTGGGATACGCTGATCGACCGTTATCGAGACAAGGCGGTGCCCAAGGGGGCCGTGATCTACCTCGGCAGTGCCGAAAACCATTTGCCGCGCATGGTCCGGGATGGGCACGTCGAGCTCCACGGTCTGGCCATGGCCGTGCTCGATGCCAAGCGGCCTGCCCGCAATCCGATCAGCGACCGTCCGATCCGTGGTCTGGAGATCTTCCGTTTGCTCGGTGGGAATGCCGGTACCCTGGTCTTCCTCGATCGCGACGGCGTGCCCTTGGTGCAATTGTCGCTGCCGCAGATCTATCACGGCAACGACGCCAAGGTCGTATCGCTTTTCGCCAGCTACGCCGCTGGCGGCCATCATAGCACCATGAGCGTCAACGAGTACAGCCGGGCCATGGGGCTCGAGGAGGTCGAGCGACGGGCTGACATTCGCATGCAGACCAACGGCTTCGGTCTTCCCTTGATGCCGCAGGATCCAGTGCCGACCGTGGTCATGGACGATGGTCAGCCGATCAACCTGCGCGATAGCCCGGGTGTCTTCTTCGTGATCGGTTTCCCCGATAAGCCGGGCTTCCAGCAGCAGTTGCAGGAGATCGCCCTTGCCTTCCGGGCCTACGGACCACGTATCGTCGCCGTCATTCCGCACGACACGACGATCCCGGATCGGGTGCACTCGGTGGTCGGGTCGCTGACCGTGACCCGAGGACGGGCGACCCTTTTCCGTCAGGAGGCGACGCCGCGTATCATGCTCTTCGGCTCCGATGGCAGCGGCATGACCTTCTACGGTTATCAGCCCGCTGATGTGCTCAGCAAGCATACCAGGGTCGAAGTCGGCAATGTGACCTCCCGCTCACCGAACATGCCTTACGGCGAGACCGATACCGGCACGCTGCCGGTGGTCTCCCTCCAGGAGATGGTGCAGCGGGTGGAGCGGGCCACGGCCGGACAACGATAAGCCGCCAGCGACAGCAGGATCGGGAGCGAGGATGATGAGCGAGGATGCACAGGCCGAGGAGGCCGGCTTCGGCCAGGCGCCGAGCCTGACTATCAACCGTGATCGCGCCCTGCGCTGCGCAAGCTTCGCTGGTGCCCTGGTCCTGGCCATGCTGCTGAGCCTCTTCTCACGCGGCTATGCCAGTGGTGCCGCCCAGCTTGCCACCATCGTTCTGCTCTTCTATGCGCTGCGCGGCAGCGAGGTGTGGATCCGCTTCGCAGCCCTGCCTCACTTTCTGGCCCTCGGTCCCCTGCTCATCGGTCTCTTCGGTCTCTGCCAGTCGGCCTGCGGCGGGCTCAGCTACTATGATCGATTGCTTGGCATCCCGACCGACTGGTTGGCGATCGCTGTCCATCTCGGCACCGGTTTCGTGGTCGCTTCGCGTCTCTTCCCGGCTGTGGTCGGCTACAGCTTGATCACCTTGGCGGTCGGAGGCTCACTGACCTATCTCGGCGTTCTGCTTGGACACGGGTTCTACTGCGCTCCCTGTCTGGCCGTGCACGCGATGATGATCGCCCAAGGTCTGCTGCTGCTGCACAGCCATCGCGACTGGCACGGTTTCGCCTACGGTGGTTGGATCCTGGCCTGGGCCGGCATTCTCAACCTCTTCTTCCACCACCAGCCGGTGCAGCCGGTGCGCAACGATCCCGAACGGCTCTACGATTATCTGACCACCATGTGGACTGCCCAGCGGCCACCACAGCGGATCGTCGGCACCCACGAGGCGGTCGAACCCATGCTGATCGACGACGAGGACATGAGGCCAGCCTCCAGGCAGACCCCCGACACCATCGGCGTGCCGGTCTCCGAGTTGCGCGACGAACCCCCGGACGATCTGCCGTCTGCGAATGACGGCCCGATCCGTGAAGACGACCCACCACCATCGATGCCGCGACCCGAAGTCCCTGCCTACCCGCCCGAGATGGGCATGCTGGGCGACCCGCAGGCGCCGGTGTTGGTGCGCATCAACTTCGATTTCAAGTGTCCAGCCTGCGGTGCGTTCTTCCGCGAGATCATGAGCCTGCTCGATCTCGTCCAGTCGGGCCACATACGCATCGAATTCCTGTTCACCTACGCTGATACCACGTCCCAGGCGGCGAGCACCTTCGCCTACGCCTGCAGTGCCAAATCAGAACGTCTCTTCATCGAGGTCAGTCGTACCCTGATGGCCAAGATGAGCATTCTCAATTCCCCGCAGGACTGCGTGCTGGCAGTGCGCGAGCTCATCGGCATCGAGGAACTCAAAGGTCTGATCACCAGTCATCGTGAGGCCATCGGCGCGATGCTGGTCAGGACCGAGCGTATCCGCCTGCTCAACGGTACCACCGGCACCCCGACGGTGTGGATCCACGACCGTCACAGCAACGAACCGCAGCGGGTCTTCAGCGGCTTCGTGAGCGCTGCGGCCATGCGACTGAGCATCGACACGGTGCTCAAGTCGCGCTGATGCGGCGGCGCCAAAGCTCCTGCAGGTGGGTCGCAAACCGTTTCTTGTAAGCCATGCGCTTGCGCGGTTGGCGCTCGCAGGAATACCGGAAAAAACCCGGCTAGTCGGGTTGACAGTTTTCCTGGCGGCGGCACATATTCGGGCACGAGGCATTTACCCCCCCAACCCAAGGAGCTCATCATGTCTCTTCGTCGTTTCGCCGCCCGTCTGCGGCAGTCCTACCACCTGGCTCTGGCCACCGTCCTGCTGCCGGCCCTGGCTCCCAGTGCCTATGCCCAGACCCAGGACAGCACCTCGGCCGCCTACACCGCCGGCACTTCGGACTCCGGTGGTGCCATGGCCGACCAGACCGCTCTCCAGCTCAACAACATCACCGAGTTGATCTGGGGCCCCGGCATGTACCTGATCATGGCGATCGGCGCCGTGGTTGCGGTCTACGGCTTCCTGAAGGGATCCAAAGAAGCCCTCTGGACCGGCGTCGGTACCTTCATCTTCGCCGCCCTGTTGCGCGCGCTGGTACCGATCTTCCTGAACTGACATCTCCCCCGAGGTGAAGACCGAGCCGGCATCCCACGAGCGTGGGATGCCGGTTTTTCGTCGTGGCGGGTTGGATCTGATACTGCCAAAGCGTGCATGATTATGTGACAGTGCTTTGGCGGCGATCTCGGACAGTCCGGTTCCCGATCCGCTGCAGTTGACAGGTCGCCGGTCGTGCTAGCTTCGCCGTCTATGGCCGAGGTGAATTACAGCTTCAAGATGCCCAAGAGCATCGGCGACGAACAGGAGTTCGGCATCGGCAAGCTGCCGTTCTTCTTCACCCGTCAGGAGTGGGGTCTGATCGCCATGACCGTGATCGGCGCCCATCTCTTCTCGATGCTGGTGGCACCCAATGCCCTCATCCAGCTGATCATGAGCGGGCTCGTGCTCAGTGCCTTCGTGACCATTCTCAGCGGCATGCGCAAGGGCAAACCGACCAGCTACATATGGGATTTTCAGTACCGCATGGGATCAAATCCGGGCAAGGGCTGGTACCGCTACGACAAGAAACGGAGCCCGACGCCGATTGTCTGCCAGCCCAGCCAGCGACGCTCGACCTTCGTGCCCAACCGCAAGTTGGGCGATCGCGGCGGCTTCCTGATCGACGATCATCTGCGCGTCAGCCTGCCGCGCTTCGGAAAGCTCGAGCGGCCCTTGTTTCGGCCCAAGCCCTTGTTTCCGCCGCGCCTGGCCCGGCACATGGTCTTCGGCGACGGCGCCTCCAGCGACTGTCCGCTCTGGTGGCGATCCTTCGAGGGCGATCAGCGTTACGCCGACGTCGAGCAGCTCGATCTGGAGGTCTCCTACCTGCCGGTACGCATGAACGAGAAACAGGTGTGCGCGCATGAGTGATCCTGCTGACGCGGTCGGTACCGAGCGCGATCTCTTCCAGCACTGGCAGGGCGATGGCGACCTCGTGTCTGAAGCCGAGATCGGCGATCGCCGCCGGCGGGGATTCTATTTCGATCTGGTGTCGGTACACGTCGAGTGCGGTGTACTGGTCTTCCTCATCCTGCTAATGATCGGCAATGCCTTGGCGACGGGGGTTCTCCTGGTCGCCTACGCGAAGCAGGACGTCTACGTGATCCCAGGCACCAAACGGAACGGTACCACGGCCCTCCTCTGGGGGCGCGACCTGAACGAGCGCACTCGCGAGCGCATCCTCGATATGGAGCGACTGCGCCGGGAGAAGCTGCGCGAGCGGGGCCCTGACCTGGAGCTCGACACCGAGGGCTTGCTGCAGGCGTCGTCCGAGGTCGATACGGCTGCCGGTGCTTTGGGGCAGGAACGGCTGCCGGCGGCTACAGGAGACGATGGCGATGACGATTGATCGGGGCGAGTCAGGGATCCGGAAACCGTTTCCAGACGGTCGGCGGGGTCAGCGGTGAGCGACCTCAGCTCCGGCGCTGCCGCTGCCGCTGGCGAGAGCCGGAAGGGATCCGGCGTGGTGGCGGCCCCCATCGGCGGCAAGGATCTGGCGACGATCGGCAAGCAGCATGGCACCGAGATGCCGCCGCTGGTCGATGGCACCAAGGACAACAGTGTCGCCGCCCAGCGACGACTGCGCGGCATCCTGCTGATCATCAACCTGTTCGGCATGGTGGCCAACGTGCTGCTGGTCTTCCTGGTGGTCAGCGCCGTGACCGGGCGCCAGATCCGCTACGTGCCCCAGACCGAGAGCGTGATCGATCCCGAGGCACGGATGGTGACCGACGGTCAGGTGGGCACGATGAGCAAGATCCTGGTCAACGAACTGGAGACCTGGACCGACGCCACGGTCAGCACCACCTTCAAGCGGGTGGCGCCGTGGATCGATGCCACCTTCCATGACGAACTCGGTCGCTATTACAGTCAACTCACCGACCAGGTGCGCGGCAGCGCCCAGAGCCGCTACTGCGTCGCCTTCGCGGCCCGCATCAATCGGCGCACCGAATCCTTCATCGAGGTGCTGGTGCCCTACGAGCTGGTGGTGCTTTCCGGCCTCATCACCCTCGGCAAGACGCGGCAGATCATGACCGAGGCGCGACGTATGGCAGTGCTGCGTTTCGTGCGTCGGGCGCCAACCGACGAGAATCCCTTCGGACTCTTTCTCAAGCAGATCGACCACATCGATCGCGAGGACTGGCTTTCGGCCGGCAACGAGGACATCTGGACCATCTACACCACGTCGCGGAACTAGCGGATTTGAGCCCATGATCTTCGTCGAACACAACAGCCTCGGCATCGCGCCGCAGCTCATCGCCCTGGCGATGTTCGTGTTCAACATCATCATCATGGTGCTGCTCTACGCGCATGTCTCGAGCACCGTTCCGCTGGTCCAGGTGGCCCACGCCCACGGCACCGAGGTGGTCGGTCCGATGGAGATCACGCGCGATTACGGGACCATCGTCGCCACCGAGTTCATCAAGATCTGGTACGGCTACACCACCGACACCTTTCGTCAGCGGCGCAGTTACGGGCTGAGCTTCATCGCCCCCGAGAAACGTGGCCCCTTTGCCCAGCTCTGCGGTCAGCAGGACCCGATCGTGATGGGCACCAAGAAAGCCCAGCGGGTGTTGATCCGCGAAATCGAGGAGCACAGCTTCGACGCCAAGGTCGGACTCACCCTGGTCTTCAGCGTCACCCTCGAGACCTATTACGGCGGCCTTGAGTACAAGCCGATCGACAAGCGTATCATTATCACCCTCGTCAACAGCATGCCCGACGATATGAACCCCTACCTGCTGAAAGTCCTCTACCTGCAGGAACAACAGCTGACGCTGGAGTAGCCTCATGGCGCCACCCCTCATCCGCGCCCGTCGTGCTGAATTCTCGAACCGGCGCGGTCCGCTCCTCCTGGTCTTGGCCTTTGCCACGATCGTTTCGGCCACCGCTGAGGAGGTCGTTTACCAGAGCGACAAGGCCATCGCCTGTCTCGTCCGTGTTTCGCAGCCAGACAAGGTCCATACCCGCACCATCGTCTTCCCGGCCAAGGGCCTGCTCGAGGTGCCGCAGTTCTTCGATCCCAACGACCTCTTCGTGAAGGGGGTGGGCAACACCTTGATCGTGCACCTGCGCAATCCCGACTTCGAAGGCTCTTTGCAGGTCTACGACGACACCAATCGGCTCTACGTGATCAACATCATCCCCGAGCAGCAGCGCAAGGTCGACGAACACCTGCTGATCACCCTGCCGCGACCGGCGGCTAGCGGCAGTTCGGTCACCAGCCAGGACGACGAGGTGGTCTCGCGCGCGTTTCGCTACTACGAGCACATGCTGGGTGCCCACCACTACGCCGACATCCAGAGTATCGACGCCACGGTGATGATTGATGGTGAGGTCAAGGTGGGCCGGCGGATCTACCAGGACAACGTGCTCTCGCTCTTCCTCATCCGTCTCCATCAGGGGCCCGAGCTGCGCGGCTATGAATGCATCATGACCTACGCCGGCGACCAGCCGCGGAGGATCGATCTGCAGCGACTCTATTTTCCCGGTGCCCTCTCGGTCTATGCGCCAGTGCAGGCCTTCATGGACCCTGCCCAACCGTCGATAGAAGTCGAGGCGGGTAGTACCATCCGTCTGTTCTTTGTGGGTCGCTGACATGGCGACGCTCCCGCCCGAGGATGACGAGGAGGACCGCTTTGCGGTCGATGACGACCAGGAGCCCGATGACCTGGGCGACCTGGTGATCATCGACGATGAATATGGCCCCGCGATGGCCCCGGTGCCGGCCGCGTACCGGCCAGCTGAGGTCGAAGAGGAGGAGGCCGAGGACTCCGATCGGGCCTTCATCGAGCGGGAGGCCTTGCGTCGTGACCGCCTGCGCGAGGCGCGCGAGAAGCTCGGCACCATGCGCCAGCAGACACCCACCATGCTGATCGTGTTGGGCGTGGTGGTGGCGCTGTTGTTCGGTCTGCTGCTGGTCTTCTCCGGCCTGCTCAGCAGCCGGAGCGAGGAGGTGGTGATCGCCGATGCCACCGAACTGGCGCCCAAGATCCGGGGCACCCATGAGGAGGAGGATCGCTTCATGATTGAGATTCGCAATACCGAGCACCGCCTCGAAGAGATCAATCAACGCTTCCGGGCGGCCGAGATCACCTTCGACAAAGTCGAAGCCGGTCTTGAACGCATGGGCTACAACCTCGATGACCAACTAAAAAACATGATCAGTAAGCACAAGAACCGACTCGACAAGTTGCTCGCCACGATCACGGATTTCATCGTCGCCGAGGGTTATCGCGAAGCGGGCCTTGTGCGCGCGGGCCGGACAGAGGACCAGCGATGACAGACACTCACGCTCCCGAAAACGACCAGGATTCGCCGGAGGATCGCGACCTCAGCGAGGTGGCCGATCTGGCTGGTGTCGGCGCCACCCAGGAGGAGCTGCGGGTCAGCAGTGACATGCGCGACTACGCTGCCGAGGAGGAGGCCGACGAAGCCGAGGCGACTGCCAAGCCGGCTTCCGGAATGGGCAGGAAGCCATTGATCATCGCCGGCCTCGCCGGTGCTACGCTGCTGCTCCTGCTGCTGGTCACCGTGGCCCTGCAGCAGGAGCGGCGCATCAGCGTACCGGTCTCGCAGGGGGGCGACCGTATTGATCGGATCTCGGCCCGGCGGATGGGCGAGCTCGACCGTTTCAAGAAGACCGTGGTCTCGAACATCAACCGGCTCAACCGCAATGTCACCGCCCTGGGCGAACGGGCCAGTCTGATCCAGGGCCGCCAGGACCGACTGGTCGAATCCTTCGAGCAGAAACTCAGCGAGTCGCTCAATGAACTGACCAATTTGGCCAACGCCTCGATCGAGAACATCAAACAGATCGAGCGGCAGAAAAAGGCCCTGGTCGCCTCCGACCAGATCACCGCCCGCTGGTCGAAGCAGTTCGTGAATCCCAATACCTCGCTGGTCGAGGGTATTGAGGCCATGCGGCAGGAGCTGCTCGATAGCGGCCTATCGGTCAGGGAAGCCGAGAACCAGATCGCCACCGTCCTACAAGAGAGCGGTCATGTGCGGGTCGCCAACGTGGCCGAATTCGACATGTCACGCGAGGAGATCGAGAGCCTGCCGGACTGGGTGCAGCCGCATGTGGTGGTCATCCGCGACAGCATCTACAGCCGCGGCGCCACCGCCGGTGAGGTGCTCGAGCACGACAGCCATCACGAGATCATCCGTCGCACTCTACGCATCCGAGCCCAGCGCGACGACCTCGACGGCGACCTGGTCAAGCGCATCTGGCAGGTCTGCCGCGTGCGTCGCGAGGATATCAACAAGCGCCAGCGCACCATGCTCCCGCGTCTGCTGGTGGTGCAGCGCAAGACCATGGAGGACCTCGATCCCTACAAGATCGAGCAGCTGGTCTGGTCGCAGCGGCCGAAACTCGGCCATGAGACCACTCCGGGCCAGCACCTGGCGCTGATCCACATCATCAGCCGGACCATCGACAACGCACCTGGCGGCGCGGCGAGCAACGAGTTCAAGCCGCTCGACGATCAGTACCTCTCCTATCTCAAGACCGTGGTCGACAGTGCCCTCAACGTCAGCTGGGGGATGGGCAAGCGCAGCGAATCGGCGCTGTCCGCGGCCGCCGAGCGGGCGGTCGACAACTATCTGGTGGCGGCACGCGTGGAGATGCCGCAGGCCCAGCGCCAGGCTTTCGTGATGGAGCGTATGGCGAGCTTCATGCAGGAGCATACGACCGAGTCCGAATCCACCGCTGCGCCGGTCGTGATTGCGGGCCGGCGACCGGTCCAGGCCGAGATCGAGGAGGGCGAGGGCGGTTTCGAATTCGACCGCAAGCTGACCGATACCGGGGAGGTGGTCCAGGATACCGGTCGGCGCCTGGTCCTGGGTCCGGTGGAGATCGGCAAGGAGCAGGCGCGCCGGGCGGCCTGGCTGCTCACCCCCTTGATCCTCCAGACCTACCCCGGCGATCCCCTGACCAAGGACAACATCCCCGCCACCATCGCCACCTGGATCCAGGCTGCGGTCATCTCCGACCACTCTTTCGATGCCCTTGCCGGGCAATCGCAGTCGGGCCTCAAGTGGGGCCGCACGGTGATCCCCCAGGCGATGGAGGCGATCGAAGCGGGGCGCACCTGGATCACCTTCCCGATCAGTATCGGTCTGCCGTTAGACGACCCCGATTTCGACCTCATCCGTGGGGTCATCCTCGGTGGCGTGTTCGCCCCCCTGATGCGCTCGACGACCGATCCCGGCTCGGCCTCGGTGGCCACGGCCAGTGAGGAGGCCAAGCGGCAGTGGGGCGACTACCTGCCCGATCAGGCGCTCATCGACCGCATCGCCCTGGCCCGCGAGCGAAACCCCTTCGAGGTCATCGCCACGGTCTATCGTCATCTCGGTTTTGGGCGCACGCCGCTGCAGCCGAAGATGCTCGGCTTCGCCGCCTCCCTGGCCGAGGCCATGCTCGACTTCGGCCTGCAAATCGCCACCAGTCTCCCGCCGGCAAGTTCCTGGCAGAGCGAGCGTAGCGTCTTCCGCGCCAATATGGAGGAGGGCCTGCGCCTGCTGGTACCCTTCTCGATCGCCGCCCACAACGACCTCTTCACCAACCCCGAGGCGATGATCGCTGCCGTGCGTCAGGACGTGCTGGCCTTCATCGTCGGCGAGGTGGCCCACGACATGGGCATGGCCAAGCTCAACAATTCGGTGCTGCCGATGTATATGAACAGCGTGCACGATCGCGGCGGTGGGCTCACCCGGCTGGCCACCTACCTCAACGAACAGCTGCCCGAACTGGTGCGCGAGCGGGTGGCCATGCTGCCCAGTGTCGACCAGGACCGGGTGCTGCTGACCGCGCGCTCGGTAGCCGATGAGGTGTTGCCGCACATCGAGCGGGGTATGGTGGTCGAAGTCATCATGTCGCGGGTCGAGCCGCGCATCGAGGAGAAGACCCAGCTGCAGGGCAAGTTCTTTCGCGACGAGGTCATCGGCAAGGCGCGGGTCCACGCCGAGGAGCTGATCGAGGAGCCCTTCACCCCGAGCCGGATCGACGAGTGGGCGATCGCCGTCACCGACTACGCCAACCGTCTGATCGGTGGCGAGGAGGATGTCGGCGAGGCCGGCCCGGCCGGCCAGATCTCCGAGCGCATGCCAGCCGGGCGCCTGGTCTTCCCCGAGGTCACCGCCGGCGAGATATCGCTCGCGGTCAAGGGGGTGGGCCAATACGGGGTCGGTGGCAGCATCGCCCAGCAGCATACCATCACCGTTCCGGCCGGCTCCTACGGCAAGGCCCATCTGCTCAGCGGCATCGATGCGGTGATCGGCGGCTCATCGCAGGGCGAAGCGGTGCTGATCAATCTCAGCTATACCTGGAAGGGCCCCAACTCTTCGCGCCTCTATATGCGCAACCTGCGCCTGATCGGCGAGATCGAGCCCGATGTCGGCACCGAGCGGGTACGGGTGAACCTGCGCAATCTGTCCTACGTCTTCCCCAGCGGCCACCAGGTGTTCCTGCCGATCAAGGGCTTCGTGGTCGACAATGCCGAGGGCCTGGCCGGCATCCGCGGTGAGGTGAAGCTCAACCTGAGCCGCATCCTGCCCTACACCACCACCAGCAGCTTCGCCCGCGGCTTCGCCGAGACCCTCAGCCAACTGAGCACCCAGACTACCGCCGATGTGGGCGGCGAGGTGCTCGTCGAGGGTACGGTCGATCCCGCTGACACCTTCCAGAACAGCCTGCTGGCCGGTCTCGGCCAGGGGGTCAGTAGCGTCGACCAGCATCTGCAGTCGATCATCAGTGAGTTCAAGCCCAGCGTGCGCGTCGACGCCGGTCGCAGTCTGACCGTGGTGCTCACCGAACCGGTGCCGATCGACGTCCCTCAGCACGAATTCAAGGCTCTGTTGAGCGAAGCCTCACGGCTCTGACATGAAGAAGGAACCCCGCATGTCCCATGCGACCACCATCTGCCCCGCGCTGATAATGCTCGCGCTCTGTTCCTGCGGCAACCGGCCCCAGGCTGCCGACGATCTGCAACCGGGCGGCATGGACTCCGTCGCCGCCCAGGCGGAGGGGATCGGGCGCGGTGCCGGCAATGGCCGGGATCCGATTCTCGACATGGGCATGATCGCCATGGACCACTGGGTCCAGCCTTCGGTACCGGTGATCAAGAATGCCCGTGCCATCCATGCCTGGTTCTATCCGCAGAAACTCGGCGACGGGCGCAGCCTACGCGATGGCTTCTACGCCTACCATGTGATCGAGGATTTCAGCTGGGGCATGTGGGATGCCATGCATCGCGAGGCCATCAACCTGCAGGCGCTTGGCTCGATCCAGATCGACCGCGAGCGCGGCGGTCTGGTCGTCGATCCCGCCATGCTGCCACCCGACACACCGCTTCATATTCCTGAGCGCGCCTCGATGTCCCGTGCCGGCGATCCCCGTGACCTGCCATACACGCCCGCCGATGGCAGCGGTACTGACGTGGTGATTGTCGACGAGAACGTCGGCTCGGTGACCTCCTTCCGGACCAACACCTCGCCCATGCAGTCACCCCGCACGCCGGGCCAGTACTACGGTACGCCGTCCTCAAGCGGCGTTCGTACCGGTCCGGGCGAGATCGATCTCGATGCCGTGCGCGGTCTGATCCAGCGGGCACAGCAGCAGGCCGGGCAGATGTCGCCCGCAGACAGACCGCTCGCCCTGCCCTCCCCCGACGGCGGCTTGACCCGACCCTGACCAGGAGCAGCCATGACCATGACCGCACGCGATCGGGTTTCCCTGGGCGAGGACAACGACGGCCTCGATTCCCTGGTCGATTTCATCAACCTCTATTCCTACGACGAGCAGGACCAGTGCTACGCCCTGGCCGATGGATCCATCGGTACCGCCTTCGAGATGCAGCCGATCGCCTGCACCACGGCCAGCGACAGCGACCTGTTCGACATCGCCGACTCGGTGGCCCTGGCTCTGAGCACCCTGCGCGACGGTATCGTTGGGCAGTTGATCCTGGTGCCCTCGCTCGACATCGACGCTGAGCTCAAGGCCTACGAGCGCTACGGTGGCTCCACCCACCCGGTGATCCAGGGCAGCGAGCGGCGCAAGACCGAGTTCACCCTCGAACTGCGCACCCGCAGCGCCTTCCGCAAGGGCGACCTCGAGTTCCGGGTCAAGAAGTACCGCCTGGTCTTCCTGCTCTACGCCCGCCCCGACGAGAAGATCGGCGGCCTGAGCAAGGCCCTCAAGGACTCGCTGACCATTTTTGGCATGTATCGCGACGAGAGCAGTGGCGATCTGCTCACTCCCGAGGAGCAGCGCTACTACCGCATGAAAGAGAAGCTGACCACCCTGGTCAACATGTCGCGGCGGCGACTCACCGGCAGCCTGTCGAAATACGCCCAGTGCCGACAGATACCACCCGACGAACTCATGGGTATCTACCGCAACCTGATGTACCCACGCTCCTGTGCCCAGGTCCGCAACCGCTACGACCCCCGTCTGCCCTTGAGCCAGCAGATCCCCCTGACCAGTGTCAACGTCGACACCCCGCGCGGCATCATCCACAGCGACGGGGCCGTCTTCCGCTGCGCCATCCTCGCCAACCTGCCCGATTTCTCGCACACCGGCCGTCTCAGCCGCCCGGTCAAGGAGCTCAACTGGTCGAGCTTCATCGACTTCATGCCCGAGGGCTATATCACCATCAATTTCACCTCGCTATCGAAAGGCTACATGCGCCGCTACCTCGGCACCCGCAAGAGCTTCCTGCGTGGCGGCATGGCTCCCGAGGCCAAGATCCCCGATCTCATGGAGGACGTGCTCCTGGCCGAGGACTACGTGGAGAACGATGGACGTCGCTTCTTCGACATGGGCATCACGGTGACCGTCTTCGCCGACGATGAGCACACGGCCAGCGCCAGCATCGAATTGGTGCGCGAGAAGATGGCGGAGATCGGCCTCAGCAGCCGGATCGAGGACTACTGTGCGCCGAGCATCTGGTTCCAGTCGCTGCCTTTCGGTTTCGGGCCGTCGCTGCGCGAGGCCTCGCGCACCTTCATGGTCCCCGACCAGTTCATCGCCGACATGATGCCGATGTACTTCTTCAGCCGCGGCAACAGCAGCAGGAAGGGCATCCCCTTCCTGCTGCTCAACCGCGGCGGAGAACCCTTCAACCTCGACTTCTTCGAGGGTTCGGCTCCGCACTTCATCATGGTCGGCATGTCGGGCTCCGGCAAATCCTTCTTCACCACCAACATGGTCGCCGATTACCTGCGCGACCCGCCTTCGCAGGTCTTCTTCATCGACAAGGGTCGTTCCTATTCGACCTTCACGGCGATGATGGGCGAGCAGGGCTCGAACAACAACATGGGGCTGACCCAGAAGACCTGCATCAATATCTTCGCCGGCACCTACGGCACCTCGGGCACCTTCATCAAGTCGCTGCTCGGCTATCTGGCCAGTCCCACCGCGGCCGACCTGATCACCGGTGAACAGATGGGCAAACTCGAGGAGGCCCTGCTCGCAACCTTCAAGAACGGCCAGTTTGCGATCGAGTACCACAGCTACGAGGAACTCAAGGAGGCCTATCCCGATGCCTGGGTCGACCGCTGTGACAAGTTCTTCGAGGTCGCCTATCTCGATGACTTGAGCCTCACCAACATCATGAACCTGAAGTCGGGCGAGGGTGGTCGACAGCCTGACTTCGATCTCTACTACAGCGCCGTGCTGATCCGCAAGACCAGTTACGACAAGACCACCAAGAAGGAGATGGTCGAGACCTTCACCACGCTGCAGCGCATGACCAACAGCACCACCAAGTTCCTCATGTCGCGAGATTTCCTGCTGCGTGAGCGGGTGGTCAACGGCGAGCCGCGCATTGTCGTCTACTACACCAAGAAACAACAGGAGCAGTCGCTGCGGGTCGATAAATTCGAGTTCATGCCGATCGAGGATGTGATGATCTGCCGTTGTGGCCGTGAAGACGATTTCGTCGCCATCGCCGACGCCGGGGTGACCATCCAGGTCACAGAGGAATTCTTTTTGGTAAAGGTGGCGGAGGAGGCGGAGAAGATCCGGCAGGATCCGCAATACGCCAAGGCCAGCGACGAGGCGGTGCAGGATCTGGCCATCGAGCTGGCCCAGCAGATGGATCCGCTTGATTACTTCCTGACTCTCACCGGAAACGCGGTCATGCAGCGCGAGGTCTTCTTCCGCGACCTGATCGGCTACATGGAGATGACCGACGATCCCGACCTGATCATGTTCACCAAGCGCTTTGCGCCCTATTACGGCGATGGCGCCTTTGCCGGCTTCTTCGACGGACCGACCGAGTTCCGCCTACGCGGCAAGAAGGTGGTGACCTTCGAACTGCAGGAGCTCTCCAGCGCTGGTCCTCACCTGCTCTCGGCGGTGGTCGGCAGCCTCCTGCAGATGCTCATCCTCTACGGTCAGGAGGATGACATCCGCGGGCATCGCAAGATGATCATTCTCGATGAGTTCTGGCAGTTGCTGGCCAACCCCATGATCGCCGAGCAGGTGGTCAACCTCTACCGCACGGCCCGCAAGTTCAACACCTGCTGCGGGGTCATCACCCAGGTCATCACCGACCTGCTGCAGAACGATGCGGGCCGCACCATCGCCGCCAACGCACCGACCCATCTGCTCATGAAGCAGCCCAAGGAGGTCTGCAACCAGCTCGATGAGCTCCTCGACTTCAGGCCGGAGGAGATCGCCCTGATGAAGACCGTGAACACCGAGTTCGGTTTCTATTCAGAGTGCTACGTGCGCAACACCCAGCGCGGCATCTCCGATGTCGCCCGTCTCATCCCCACGCCCTATTTCTACTGGATCGCCACCACCAACGCCGAAGACGCGGCTGAGCGTGAGCTGCGGCGCAAGCGCAACAAGGCCATGGGCATGTCGGATACCGAGGCCCTGGCCAAGGCCCTGTCCGATGTCTCCGAGGACATGCCCGCCGGCAAGGCCAACGGTTCGGTGAAGAAGAAGGAGGCCTGAGGTGATGGATGCCCCACCGGTGCTGGTGCCCGAGCTGCGCACCGCCGATAATCCTCATCTGGCGGTGGCTGGTCGTCACGCCATGGCCCTGGCCTTGCTGCTCGCTGAGCAGCTGGTCGAGCGGCGCGGATACCGGGCCTTGATGATCTGCGACCGTGCACCGGCGGCAAGCCTCACCCACCCGCTCCTCGAGCTTGCCGACTGCTTGATCGACATCGGCACCGCGGAGCCGGAGGATGGTCTGGCCTTCGTCTGGGAACTGCTGCGCGGCCTGCGTGAAAGCGAGGTCTCGAGCAACACCGCGCTGCGCGCCACGCTTGACGAAATTGGCGAACGCCTGCGCTCGCAACCGGCCTGCACGGGTCGCCATCTGCAGGCTTGTTTCCGGCCGCTGCCAAGCCTGGAGCGCTGGGAATATGTCCTGGCCCAGCTCTGCGAGCATGCCAGGCAGGAGCACTACCCCTTGCCGCAGGTGCTTGTTGAAAGTGATGGCGGCCTCGAATCCTGGTCAGTGCCGCAGGCGGTGGGGGCGGTCAGCCGGGGTCGCGATCACCGCAGCTGCTGCCGCGTGCGGCTGTTTGTGCCTGAGCCGGTGCCCTCCTCCTGGTATGCCACCCTCGATCTCGAGCCCGAGGTCGAGGAACTCATGCTCCGCACCCTGGCCAACAAGATCGCCAGCGACCTCATGGACAGCGAGGAATTCGCCGGCTCCCGGCTCGAGGATATCCTCGATTACGCCACGGAGCTTGCCCGGCAGCGGCCCTGGGAGGCGGCCTGGTTGCACGCCACGGCTGCCGCAGCCAGTGCCGAACCCGTCGGTTCGGTGGCCGCAGCGACCATCGTCTCGGCGCTCGAGAGCGCCGGCTTCGCCGACGAGTCGGCGCTGCTGCAGCGGCTCACTGCAGGGCGGCAGCCCTGGCCCGTCTGGGAGCGGCAGCCCGGACTGATGCTCGTGGCGCGGGCTGCGGCCGGTGGCCAGGAGATCGGCTGGAAGATCGCCCTTGGTCTGCTGGCCAGCCGCGAGCAGGCCCAGGGACAGACGGCGCAGGCCCTGCCCAAGGTGCTGATTGTCGAGGCCGCCCTGGGGCGCTGGCCGATGGTCGAGGAGCAGATCCATCAACTGCTGCGCATCGGTCGCAAGCATGGTCTCTCGGTGATCATGGTCGGTCCCGACCGCAGCGGACTGGCTTCGGTCGAGCCCTTGCTGGATCTGGTCTTCACCACCGGCGAGGCCATCACCCAGTACGATCCCACGATCGCCGCCGGTGGCCCCCAGGCCTGCCACCTGCATCGCATGCTCAGCGATGAGACCGACGAGATCACCGCCCTGCTCGACCATGGCCACTACCAACGATGTCTCCAGATGATCGCCTGAGGATCCCCACCATGACTCTTTCATCCCACGCCAAGCGCGCCCTTCCCGCTCTGCTCGTCGCCACCCTGGCCCTGACCGCCTGTGGTGGCTCGGGTCGGTCGGCCGCCGATATCCATCCACGAGAGGGCTACGACGACCTCGTCGTGCAGGATAGCCACACGCGGACCATGCTGCTGGCTGCCGATCCCACCTTCGGGCCCGACCATTTCGTCTACGCCTCGGTCAAGATTCCCGAGAATTATCTGGCCGATGGCGCCATCCACCTGACCAACGGCCGTGAGCTGCGCATTGTCTCGCCGCATGCTTTCAAGGCCTACAGCGGCAAGGCCCTGACCGTCGAGGAGGCGGAGGACGTGATCGCTCGCGCCCGCACCCTCGATGCCTCGGCCGACGAGTTCCTGGTCCTGGTGCGGACCATGCGCAAGGTGCTCGAGGACCGTGCCGCGGCGGTTGCCGATGCCAAGGTGCGGGCCATCGATCGGGCCGAGTGGCGTCGCTCGGAGCGCCATCTGGCCCGCAACCAGGAGGCCTTCGACCAGCTCGTCGCTCGTCGCGAGGAGCTCTCGGTCGATATGCAGACCGAGCTCGGGCAACTCGACGCCATGCTTGCCAATCTGCAGCAGGCTCGCGAGGCACTCGAGGCCGAGGAACGGGCCATGCGTGGGCCGGGAGCCGACGACAGCGACGAGACCGATGCCACCGGCAGTGAGGAAGGTGATTAGGTGCGCGTATCCCCAAGCTCGAAGATCCGCTCGTTGCTGGTGGCGCTGCTGGTGCTGACTGTGGTCGGCTGCGGCAAGCGCGAAGCCCGTGTCGATGCGGCCCACATCCTCGAACCGGTGGAGCCGGCCAGGGTCGGCACCTATCCCGAGCAGGGCTACTTTCCGGTAGCTCGCAGCACGGCCACCAGCGCCGTGCTGGGTGGACCGGTGATCTACGATGAGTTGCAGGATCTCTACTATCACGGGGTGTGGATCAGTCCGGTCGAATGGCAGCGTTTCGTGCTCGCCAACAACGGTCGCGGCATTCCGGTGGTGACCAAGCCAGTCGATCCAGCGATGCCGCGAGTCGGGCTGCTGACCGCCGAGATGCAGCGCGAATTGGCGGCTATCGAGGACATCCTGGTCGCCCATCCCGACATCGCCGCCGATGTCTACGGCGTGCCCGCGGATAGCGACGACGATGCGCCGCCGCTCGTCACCATCGATCCCCAGCCGGGGCCGATCCCTGCCATCCTGGCCCAGTTGCAGGATGGCGCAGACCATCTTGAGCGCCTGCTCGCCGAGGAGGCCCCCAGCGACCTCGCCCACCGCCTGATCGCCGCGCGCGAGCGCGATCAGCATCAACTGGTACGGGCCCACATCGCCGGTGGCACGGAGGCCCTGGCCAAGCTCATGGACGGCCGCTGGCAGGAACTCATGGCCGAGGTCACGGTGCGCGATCGCAGCGTCCGCGAGCGCACGATGATGGCCGCCTGGTCGGACATGGTCGAGGAGTGGAACCATCTGGAGGGCATGACCTCCGGCCAGGCGCTGCCCAGTTATGAGGATCTGGCCCTGCGGCTGCGTCGCTGTGGCAGCGCGATCCGCGAACTGGAAGCCCTGCCCGCCTACCAGGGTTTCCTGGCTGGCGAGTTGTTCACCGATTCCCTGACGCCGGCCGAGATGACCCGTCTGCGTTACCAGTCGCTTGCCACCATCACCAGCCTGGCCCGCTGCCTGGTCTCGGTGGCCCAGGTCATGCGGCCCCAGGTCTACCGCCATGACGAGCGTGATCCGGTGCTGATCTACGGATATGCGCCATGAGCGGGGCGTCCACCGCGACTGGGCAACAGACGGCATCGGCCGCGGCGGCTCCCGAGCGGCGGGCTGGATGGATCGTCATGGCCGGCCTGCGTCCTATTCATCGTTTTCTCGACAGTCGTTTCCTACAGACCCTGGTCTTCATGGCCATGACCCTGGTGGCCATGATGCTGCTGGTCGAGGTCCACCAGCTCAATCGCAGCAGTCAGCGGGTTGAACATCTGCAGGCGGAACTGCAGCAGCTCAACCAGATTATGGCCCAGCTCAACAACCTTACCTTTCTGCAGACCGACCTGCTCTATAACGGGCGGCTGAGTGCCGCTCAGGGTTCGGCCCAGAGCGCCGCCGAACAGACACTCGAGGCCATCGAAGCCGAGGCCACTCGGCCGCGGCCCGCGCCTACTGAGAACACAATGGATACCAACCTGGCGGAGGAGCCCTAGGGATGCCGGTCGAGGTCTCAACGGTCCAGTCCTCCAGCTGGCGCCTCGATCGGCGTTTCGGTACCGGCTACGCGATCATCAGCCATTGTCTCGACGATGGCAGTTGGGTGAGCGCGCCGGTGGTGCTCGGCGCCTTCCTGCCTTACGACGGTTACCGCTACGATATCGAGCATTATCTCGACCGCACCCTGCAGGAAGGCGAGTACATCCAGGTGGTCAACAGCGGGGTGGCGATCGGCTACAACAGCGAACTGGCCGTGGTCGAGGTTTCGGCCGGCGATGGTGCGACCCTCACCGAAGCCTTCATCAGGCGTGGCTGGGCGATCCCCGCCGAGGAGGTACTGGCCTACCACCGCCGCCGCCAACATCTAATCGAGGCCTGCCGTGACGCACGTCAGAATGGCGCCGGCATGTGGCGTGATGATGCCTGGCTGGCCATTCACGAGGAGGTGCTCTCAGACAATCTGCTCGCGCGTATCGGTCCGCAAGCGCATCTCGAGACGCGCTCCTTCACCACCGTCAGCGTGGTGGTCGCGATCGTGGTGCTGATGCTGGTCGGTATCCGCCTTTGGTATTACAGCCAGTTCGTTGCCCCGAGCGAGCAGCGGCCGAGTTCGATGGGCCGCTGGTTGTTGGCCACCAGCATGGAGGCCTTCGGTCTGCGGGCCATCTACCATCGTGCCGATTACCTGCCGGTGCCCGGTCCCGAATCCTTCCATCAGGTCGGCGATGAACCGGCCGCACCCCGTGAGGACGGTGGGGAGAAAACGTCGTGAGAGGTGGGCGTTCAGACGACATCGACCATCCGCTGGTGTTTCTGCTGAATCTGGGCCTGCAGGGCTTCATGCTCCTGGGAGTCCTGCCGCTGCTGGTCTGGCTGGTGACCAGCATCTTCGCCACGCCCGGATATCTGAAATGGGTGCTCGACACCGAGGCGAGCATGAACGAGGCGATGCTCACCTACCGCTTTGGTTTCGGCGATGGCAAGGCCTTCGCCCTGGAGCAGGCCGTGATCCTGACCGAAGACGTGCTGCCTGGGGTGCACAATCTCGAGGCGCCGGGTGGCGGTCGCGCGGTTCGGCAGGGGGGGCAGCAGAATGGCTCCATGGCCAGTTCCCTGCACCAGGATTTCAATCGCTGGATGGCCGAGACCTTCGTACCGGCCCAACGTTATTATTTACCCCTGCTGTTGGTACGGGGGCTGGTGGTGGCCGGAGCGGCACTGGCCATGTTCCTACCGATCCTGGCCGGCAGCTATCGTGGCCAGGCCGAACGACGCCGGCTGGTGGCCAAGGGTATGCTCCTCAAGCCCCATCGCTACATGATCTACAAGACCGGCTTGACGTTGGTCGCCAGTCTGTTCTTCGCCTACCCGGCCTATCCGGTGCCCATCCCGGTCTACGTCATGGTGCCGGTGGCGGCTCTTTTGTTGCACGAACTGGGACGCAAGACCAGCGCCAGCATGATGGAGCTCTGATGGCTGACGCCTCGATTCGCGATCATGCGCTCGTCGCCGATGCCGGCTGCTGGCTGCTGTGCCAGCGGCCGCGGCTGCTCATGGCCAGCGGAGAATCGCCGTGCTGGGGCATGCGATTGGCCCAGATCGGTCGACAGCAGGCGGTACTGATCTCACCGGCTGGGGTGCTGGCAATCACCGCCGCAGTGGTGCCGGACACGGTCGACCGGGTGGCCCGTTACCGGCTCGATGAACTGGCCCGGGCCCTGCGTCGTCTGCTGGTCGTGCACACGGTGCGCGGGCAGCCCTGGTTCGACTACCGGGCCGACGCCTCCCTCTACGGGCGCTGCTGCTTGCTGGCCCAGGTCGGCCAGTTCCCGTGGCTATGCGAACAGGACGACCTGCAGGTGATCGAGCCAGACGATCAGACGGTCGTCCTTGCCGAGGGCGAACTCGGGGAAGCGGATCTGTCGCTGCCGCCGACCCTCATCTGGCTGGGCCCTGGTGCATCGGGTGATACTGCCATCGCCTTCTACGAGACGGTCCTGCCCATGGCTCCACCGTCGCTTCCGGTGGCCGACGAACGGGCCTGGTTCCGGCGCTACATCGGCTGCTGTCGCGAACGTGAGCGCACCCGTCGGCGCATGCACGGGCTGGCCATGCCTGCGCATCTTGCCGACCAAGACACCCCGGAGCCGCTGCTCGACGCTCTCTGGCCGCGGCGCTATGGCGGCATCGGCGAGGCCGATCGCGATCGTCTGCGCCCCCTGCTTGCGAGCTTCGACCAAGCCGTTCCTCAGGAGACCACACCATGATCACCCATACCTGCACCCTTCTTCTGCTGGCGGCTGTCTGTGCGCCGCTGGTGGCTGCCGATGGCGAGACCGAGCTCGCGGCCGTGCGCCAGGCTCGCCTGGAGCACAACCGCGCCGCGGTGGCGGTGATCGAGCATCACGACCCGGTGCCGCCGGCGGTGGTCGCCGCCCTGCAGGCCGACCGTCTGCGCGAGCTACGGGCCTTTCGCGGTGACGATATCGAGCCCGGCGCGACCGGGCCCGCCAAGCAGGCCACCGTCGAGCAGCCCGAACCGGCCACCGTCAAGGCCCTGGAGCAGGAGCAGCGGCGCAAGCGTGAGCTTGAGCGCACGCTTGAGCGTCGGACGACCGAGGTCGATAGCCTCAAGGTCCGGCGCGACGAACTGATCAAGGAGGGTCGCCGTCTGCAGCGTGCAGTCGAGCGGCTCTCCCGCCGCGTGCGCAGCCTCGAGCAGCTCAGCGAGCAGCAACAACGCACCATCACCGCCTTGCAGGCGGAATGACCGGAGAACCTCATGGATGCCAACCACAGTGATTTCTTCACCACCGCTGCGCGACCCTGTTTTGCGACCGCGGCCGAGTGCTATCAGGCCGGGCTCTACGACCCGGCCACCGTGCCCGAGAGCGAGGTTGCCCGCCTCATCGACTACTGCCGGCGACACGGTTTGGAGCTCTCCGCCCGCCAGCAGGAGGCCTATATCATCCTCTTCGAGGCCGACGGCCGATACGTCATCTTCTGTACACCGGCCGGCTTCTTCCGTCTCTGTCGCGCGACGCGGCGTTGGCTGCCCGGTAGTTGCCGCTTCGAATATCTCAACCCACCAGGCTATGAGAGCCAGAGCAAGGAGAACCTGGTGGCCTACGCCTCTTGCCATGTACGCGACCACGTGGAGTCGGAGCGCTGGGTGGAGGTGGGCTACGCGGCCAAGCTCAAGGACTACTACGCCCGTGTCGCCGGCACTCCCCTGGCCGATGTCTACTGGCGCATTTCACCCGAGCACAAGTTGCGCTTGGTGGCCATGATCGAAGCCGCGCGGCTCGGATTGGGCCCCCTGGTCGAGGGCCACCGTACTCTCGAATCGACCATGGAGATCCTCTTCGATCCGCACACCGAGCTCATGATCCAGCAGGCCGATGTGCAGCGGCAGCGTCTGCGGGCCATGATCCAACACCTTCAGGGCCAGGGACATTTACCGCTCGAGGCCCGGGCCTGCTCATGGGAGCGCTTCTGTGCCGGTTTCGAGCAGGATGGTGACGAGCCGGGTGGCCAGATCGCCGAGCAGCGGGCCCTGGCTGCCATCGAGCCGCTGATGAGCGGGCCATCCGGACGCTGAAGTGGGTAGTGAGCTCATGACCATCATCGATCGTCGTATCGAGGAGCTGTACGATCACTGGTGCGACCTGGTCAACGATCGGGTCGGCGACTGCGCGCCGTGGCGTGATCTGGCCAAGACCTGGAAGGACGACATCGCCAGCGCGTCCGGGACCGGCGAATGGCCCTTGAAGAAGATCATGGGCCAGGGAATGCGTCTGACCGGGCATCAGGGCGAGTGTGCCACCTACGTCATCCGTCGCCGCATCGGGGCCGGTGGCAACGGCAGCGTCTACCTTTGCGATGCCAGCGGCTTCCATGCCCCGGTGGCGATCAAGACCTGCAACAATCGTCGCCAGGTGCCGGACCTCTTCCGCGAGGCCAGGCTGCTGGCCAGGCGGCGTTTTCCCAACGTGGTGCGTTTGTTCGGGGTCGATCATGTCACCCCCGAGCAGGGTGGCGCCGGCCTGCCGATCATGATCATGGACTATCTCTCCGGCGGCAACCTCTACCACCGGCAGAAGCAGGTCACGGTCAACGGCGGCACCATGAGCCTACCCGAAGCAGCCGGCATCGTCGGTCGCATCGCCCTCGGAGTGTCTGCCTCGCAGTGCGTGCATCGCGATCTGAAGCCGGAGAACATCCTCTTCGACGCCGCCGGCCGGCCGCATCTGACCGACTACGGGGTCGCTCTGCCGATGGTGATCAGCGAGCGGGTACGCTTCCAATACCGTTTCAACAAGGTGGTCGGCACGCCGGGCTACATGTCACCCGAGCAGATCGTCAACACCTACCACCTCGACCAGCGCAGCGATGTCTACGCCCTGGGTCTGATGCTCTTCGAACTGGTGACCGGGCGCATGGCCTTCGAGCCCCAGCGTGAGGAGCCATTGCTGGGCTACGCCCGGCGCACGGTCAAGGAGGAGCCGCCCTACGAGCTGGTGACCAACGCCACCTGTCGTCAGGTGGTCGAGCGCTGTCTGGCCAAGGAGCCGGCCAGGCGCTTTGTCGCCTGCGAGGAACTCTACGACGCTCTCGATCCCGTGGTTCGCGGGATCGACATCGCCTGAAGGACGCACGCAGATGTGGAGTGGACGGAAATGGTTTGTGGGCCCAGGCAGTGCCGTTGGCGTTTTTTCTGCTGGGTATCTTGACGGCCTTGTGGTCGTGGAACACTGGTCGGCAAGGTCGCCCGGCACGACAGGAGAGCGATGATCATGCTCAACCGCATCACGGTTCTGGCATTCTGCTGCGCCACGGCCTGGCCCGCGGTCAGCGACTTCCGTGATTCGGAGGAGGATCCCTGGTACCAGGACCAGCATCGTCAGCGCCGCCAGCTCGAAAACGAGCATCTCACCTACATGCGCGAGCAGCGCGGGCTCATCGTCTCCTCGATCACCGATACGATCCGCGTGATGCCGGGCATCCGTATGCCGGCCCGCACCCCCGATCCCGGGAACATGCGGTTTTTCCTCGATTTCCAGACCTATGCCACGGTATGGGATCGCAATACCATCTTTCTCGACACGCCTTCGGCGCCCAGCGTCAATCGCAGCGAAGATCTACGCCGCGACTGGTATGAACTGCGCCTGACCGGCCAGCAGAACCTGGGTCGCAAGTGGCTGACCCTGGAAGTGTCCTGGCCCTGGAACTACTGGGGCCTCGACCCCGATGACGACAGCCTCGACGACGACGAGGCCGGCCAGCCCGATGTCGATCTGGTTTTCTCCCTGCTGCGTGAGCGCTTCCATAACCTGACCATGCAGATGGGAGTGACGATCGGCGAGGAGCTGCTCTTCAAGAGCCAGGAGAACATCTTCAACGGCGGCGGCTGGGGCGGCCGCCTCGGCTTCCGTCATTCCTTCTCCACCGGCCGCTTCCTCTACCAGGGCAGCCTCGAGGGCACCTATATCTGGGAAGGCGACAATACGCTCGACGATCTCGGCGGAGATTTCGATATCACCTTCGAGCGCTACAAGGTGCGGGCCGCGGTGGGCGGCAGTTGGCGCTTCTTGCGGCAGATGCGCAGCGGCCTGACAGCCCAGTTGATCTACGACCGCTGGCAGGATCTGGCTCCCGCGAAGGGCGGTGCTGATTTCGGCGACGTCGATGCGGTCAGCATCCCGGTACGTCTGTTCGTCGAGTGGAATCCCAGCCTGCAGTGGACCGTGCAGGGCAATGTCGGCTACAACCCCTTCGAAACCGAGCATCACGACGATGGTGGCAGCGACGTCCTCTTCGGCGCCACCATCGGCGGCACCTTCTGACCACGCGGGGACCGGACCATGCATTTGCGACTGCTTCTCTGCATTCTCCTCTCCCTGACCGGCACGGGTCTGTCGGCGGCTGATCGCGGCATCTACGCCGGGCCCGTCGACCCGTGGACCTACACCTTCACCGAAGGTCAGGCCAAGCCCACGGCATTCGCCCACGCCGCTCACGTCGGCATTGAACTCGCAACCTATGGCGGTCGTGTGCTGACCGCAGCGGTGACCGCCAACGGCGATAGCGATGACGATCTGCGGGTGATCGAGACGCGTCTGGCCGAAGACGAGAATGTCCGCATCGTCCTCACCGAAGGCGCCATCGATGGCACCACCGGCATCACCTTCAACTATGTGTTGTTTGTGACCCCGAGCGACCCGCTCGATCCAGATCCTGATGAAAACGGCATCATCGACGGCACCCCGACCTACTCATCGATACAGATCGGCTACTTCGAGGGTGGCAGCGGCGGCGAAGCCCTGCGGGTGGTGCTCAACGACTTCGCCCGACCCGAGTTCAAGAGCATCACCTACGACGGTCCCGACGGCCCGGTCCCCGCGATCCTGCCCACCTATCTGTTGTTGCGCTCGCTGGTGTTCAGCAATGCCAGCCAAGATCCCCGTGAGCAGACCAAGACCATCACCATGAGCTTTGACGGGCAGATCGACCCGGCGCCTCGCTCGGATATCCAGATGGATCCGGTCAACGACCTGCCGATCATCACCGACAGCACCCTGGCCCTGCCGGTCAACGAGGCTGCCTCCGGCAGCGGTACGGTCACCTTCACCGACATCGACCAGGGAGACGGCGAAGCCTTCAGCATCGCCATGGTCCAGCAGCCCGCCAAGGGTTCGGTGGCCTTCACCGACATCGAGCAGGGCTTCAGTTGGACCTACATTGCCGACGATGATGTCGGCGGGAACGACATCTTCATCTATCGCATCCGCGATTTCGACGGCGGTCTCTCGACCGCACAGCAAGTGGTGATCAGCATCCGAGACGTCAATGACCCGCCGGTCTTCACGCTTATCGACGGCAACGACAGTGTGGCCATGGTCGAGGACAGCACGCTCATGTATTCGGTGGTGCGCGATGTCGCCCCGTGCGAACGGTTCCCCGACCACGAGTCGCAGCAGACGGTCTCCTTCGAGTTGTTGAGTAACAGCAATCCCAGCCTGTTCAGCGAGCAGCCGGTGATCTCGGGCGACGGTGTGCTGAGCGCCCGCGCCGCCAACGACATCACCGGGGTCGCCAACCTCAGCTTCCGGATCGTCGATGACGGTGGCACCGCCTTCGGCGGCGAGGACAGCGGCGATACGCTCTCGATCGCCATCACCGTCAGCGATGATGCCAGCGACGTGGCCAGCATCGACAGCGACTGCTTCCATGCCGTGGCCGGCCATGCCACGCCGTTCCAGATCGAGGCCCAGGCCGACGGCGGTGCCGAAATCGTCGCCTACACGAAACTCACCGATCCCGGTAACGGTTTCGTGGTGCTCGACACCGTCACCGGGGCCGGACTCTATCTGCTGGCCAGGTTCCCGGCCGCCGCCCAGGGCAGCACGGCGACGATCAACGATCCCATGCAGGTGGCGGTGACCGATTCCAATGGCACCACCGTCGCTCGCGAGATCTCCTTCGTGGTCAGCGACCCGCAGGCCGAGCGGGCGGGTCTGGGGCGGCTACGTATCGTCTCGACACCGACCAGCGAGGTGGTGAGCCCGGGTGGGGTGATCAGCTATCTGGCCATCGCCGATGCCTCCACCCTCGGCCAGCAGGTGGCGGTGCAGTGGGCGGTCGACGGTCTGGCTGCGGAATCGGTGGCCATCGACAATCAGGGTAACACGGCCCGCATCGATCTCGCCTTCCCGGCTCTGTCGGGTATCTATCAGGTCAGTGTGCGTTGCTGGGATGCCAACAGCGGCACGGCCGATGTGCAGACCCTGTATTTCACGGTGCGCCTCGGCGCGGACAACTAGGAGCACGTCATGCGGGTCTCACCGTTCCCCGCCTTGCCGACATTGGCCGTGGCGCTCGTCTGCGGCTGCAGCGGCGGCAGCGCCGACGCCTACAAGACCGTCGATACGCCCTTCATCGGCATCGCCATCGACGAGCAGAAGGTCTTCCTCTACGAGGATCTCGACGGTTTGACGCGGGAGCAGATCGTCAGTGAGGTGATCGTGGCTGAGCTGCTCGGCACCACCAATGACGATCGCCAGCTCTACTACGGTGTCGCCGAGGTGTCGCGCGAGCAGTGGCAGGAGGTGATGGGAACGCGGCCGTGGACCGAACTGCGTCTGGGCAACTTCACGAGCGGCGTTGAGAGCACCGTCTCGGGCTATCCCGCCTACGGTATCAGCTACGATGAAGCGCTCGCCTTCGTCGACCAGCTCTCGCGGGCCACGGGCCTGGAGGTCAGCCTCGCCGATCCCCGCTGGCTCGACCCCAGCGGGCTCGACCTGAGCGGCGGCATGGCGGTGCGCGAGGAGACCGATTGGTTCGAGCCGGTCTTCCTCTGGGAGCCGGAGGCAGGCGAGACCTCCGAGCAGACGAGTGAGGAGACCTCCGAGCAGACGAGTGAAGAGGGATCGTCGAGTGCTGTGCCCAGTCAGGTCCGTGTGCAATACGGCACCCACATCCGCCACCTCTATGGCAACGTGCGCGAGTGGTACGCCGATGGTCTCCTCTCTGGCGGCGGCTTCGGTGACAATCGCGCGGTGGTCATCGGCAGGCCGTCGACCGCATTCCCCAGCGAGGAGCGCAACCTGATGGCCGGTCTGCGGATCATGATCCGGCTCTGAGCCGCCGCACCAAGGGCCACCCGCAGGCGGCGACGCCAGTCAGGATAGCGATGCTGAGCAGCCAGGGGAAGGCGGCCGGGAAGGGTTGGAAGACGATACGCATGCGCGTCTGCTCGGGCATGACCACGATCTGGCCGCTGCCTTCCATGAACAGGGCGCCTTGTTTGCTGTGCAGATGCCGCGAAAAGGCGGCGCGCAGCAGGTAGGGGCGACCGGGCTCCAGGTTTTCAAGCAGCATGCCGCGTCGGTCGCGTAGCAATTGCGGTCGTGGCGTAGGCTCTGACCTGGGCACAGCCGGCAGGCTCGCGAAGATCATGGCACAATCGCGGGCGATGGCGTCGAATTGGCTCTCGAGGCGGCGGTTGGCACCCTTCCTGAGGTCGATGCCCGCGAAGGCCGGCGGTCGCGAGAGCAGCCCCAGTGCTTCCCGCCCGCCGGTCTCGCGCAGGATGAAATCGTCGCGGTCGTGGTCGTCGACGAGGATCAATCGCCGTTCCGACCGCCCGGCGGCCAGGTGTCTGACCCAGGTCGCCGACACACCCCAACGCATGGTTCGATTCCAGGGGCCGGCGAAGACCAGGGGCGGTGCCGACAGGGCCTCCAGCAGTGGTGCCGGATCACGCAGGGCGATCAGCCGCATGGGTCCATGTCGGCGCAGCGTGAGACGCTCCTGCGGCGGTACCAGTTGGTCGGCCGGCAGCGCCGTGGCCGCCCTTTGATAGAGCAGGCCCTGCACGCCGTGGTCGCGCAGCAGGGCCAGGCGCTGCTGCCGATCTTCCAGGCTGAGCTCGTAGGTCAGGCAGAACATGCGCAGCGGCAGCCCGCGGGCGGCGATCGCGGCCCACTGCCAGGCCGGTCCGGCGAAGAGGGTATGGGCGCCACCGGCCAGGTCGACGCGGTGTCGGAAGGCATAGCGGGCGTGGTCGTGGCCGTCGTCGGTGGCCAGCACCCGCTGCAGGCCGAGATCCCGCATATCGTCGATGCAGGCGGCCCAATCCTGGCGTTGGCCGCTCTCCAGCGGCCAGCGGGGGAAGGCGTAGGGCGGCAGGATGAGCAGCAGGAAGGCGCCGGCCAGGGCCAGGGCCCGCAGGTCGCGGCGCTCGAGTCGCGGAGCAAGCCAGCCCGCCATCAGGGCGACTCCGGCACAGCTCCCGATCAGCAACACGATGGCGGCGCAGCGATACCAATGGACGCTGAACGGCAGGATCTGGGTCAGGGCTGGTTCGAGGCTGAAGAGCAGCAGTACGCCGCAGCCCCAGGCCAGCGCTCGCAGTTTCAGCGGTCTCGCCATCAGCCAGGCAAGGAGCCCGGTTACGGCGGTGACCATGGGCAGCACGCTGAGTAGCCGGCCGTTGCTCAGTTGCAGCTGCAGGTAGAAAACGAGGTAGGACCAGGGGTCACGGTAGTAGTGCTCCTCGTGCGGCCAGGGCAGACCGGCAAGGCCATGGTGCATGTAGATCGCCAGGTGCCAGCCGGCCAGCAACAGGCAGCACAGCACTGCCAGGCCCAGCCGGGGCCAGACTCGAGGCCTGAAGGCAAAGGCGACCATGATGATTACAGCGCAGGCCACGGCGCTGAGCGGGTGCACAAAGAAGAGGGCGCAGGACACGGCCGAGAAACGTATGATCGGATTCCATGACCGAAGCTCGGCCGGGCGCAGCAGCCGTAAACAAGCGGCGAGCGTGCAGCAGATCAGGGGCCAGGCCACGACCTGGGCGATGAGTCCAATGTTGAGCGTGGCCAGGCCAAATCCGTAGTAGCGGTCATCGGCCAGGCAGAGGAAGGCGAGGGCGCCGGTCAGCCCGCCCCAGGCCATGGCCCGACGCCGCTGGGGATCGGCATCGAGTTCGTCGGCCAGCGTGGTGGCGAGGTGCACCGCCGCCGCGGGCAGCAGGGCGCAGGCCGTCATCGCCACCATCATCAGGCTCAGCCAGTCGGGATCGGCCGCGCCGCAGGCCTCGAGCAGCCTGGCCAGCAGCGACATGCCCACGAAGAGCGGCCAGCAGTAGAGGGCGTAGTTGTCCCAGCCCATGTGCACTTCGTGCACATAGGGCCACCAGATGCCCTCGGCGATGTGCTCGCGGCCGATGCCCACCGCGGCGGCGTGCATGCCCAGGTCGCAGGCGTGGATATCGCCGCGCAATCCCTGCCAGACGACCAGTGCGATCCACAGGCCAGCGACCAGGGCGGCGGCCTGTGGCAGGCGGTCAGCCAGGACGGTGCTTCCGTTGCTGGCGTGCGGCACGGTCGTGCCATCAGGTGATGTGGTCATGGTGATTCTCGCGATGACGCCCGGCTGGGGCGGCCGGTATCATCGCAGAGGCGGGCAAGCGTCAACGTCATCCGCTTGATGGTTGGTGCTCTGTCAACGCCACACCGGCGGGTCTGGCTTCGCCTCGCACGAGGTCGGCAGCGTTGAATTCTCGGCCGCGCTATTCGACCGCAGCCAGATCCTCGCTGCTGATCGCGACCATGCCGTGGTCGTCAGGCTCGCCGAGCATCGGTAGGAGCTCCTGGCGCATATCGTCGGGCACCTCGAACTCGCAGGCGAACATGCCACGTTCCTGGCCCGCAACCTGGTTGCCCGGCTGATGGCCGGGGAGCTCGTGAAGCCGGTCGGCCTGCTGGGCGTAGTCGGCGACCACCTTCGCTTCCGTCTCCAGCTGCGGGTCGCCGAGATGCTCGGGTTGCCAGGCTGCGGAGCCGTGGGCGGTGCCGTCGGCGACGGGATCGGGCTCGTGAGGATCGGGACTGCTGTTCATCGTACACCCAGTCTAGCGCCGGTCGGCGCGGTCTGTCCAGGGCAATCAGTCGGGCAAAACAGCGTAGCGCATTGCAAATGCCTGTTCATGCGGCTTGGCCGCTGAAGGTCGCTGCCTGATCGAAACGGAGAACGCTGCCGCCGTGGCGTCCGTCATCGCGCGTCTCGCCGTTGCCCTGATCGGGGGTGAGCAGATCAGCTGTATGCAGACCATCGGCATCGAAGGTCAGCAGATAGGCCGAAGGCCCACCCACGGCCTTGGCGTAGGGCCCCTCGGCATGGCCGAAGGCCGAGCCGCAACTGACCAGTTGGCTGTTGCCGTGATGGGTCACATAGGGGCTGTGATTGTGGCCGGAGACGACGGTGTCGACCGCGTGCTGGTCGATGAAATCGAGCACCTTGTCGCCATCGAGCAGTTGCAGCAGGGCCGGCCCACCTTTTAGGTGGTGGTGCAGGCCCATGAGCACGGCATCGCCCGGCTGCCGCATGGCTTCGAGCTGGTCGCCGGCCTGCAGGAGTTGCTCGCTGGTGACCTCGCCGAGGGCGTTGTCGACGATCGAACCGGCTGGTCGTCGACAGCTGTCGAGACCGACCACGACCAGCCCCTGGTCGCCAACCTGGACCCGTTTGACGAAGGGGAAGCCTGGCTCCTGGCCGGTGACCCCGGCGATGTCCTGTGCGACCTCGGTGGACTCGGCCGGGCGGATGCCGAGCAGGCCGGCCTGCTCGGCACCGCGGAACTGCCGGTCGTGGTTGCCGGGTACGGCCAGCGTGACGGACGGGTCGTCGGCGATCTGCGCGGCGACGCTGGCGAAAGCCTCGGGGTGGCCGGTATCGGTGAGATCGCCGGCCAGGAGGAGGACGTCATGTGGCACCTGATCGATGACCTGATCCACGAAGCGCTCGCTGGCGGCCTGATCGCCGCGACTGATGGTCTTATGGCTTTCGGCACTGCGATGGACATCGGCCAGCACCAGCACCTTGACCTGATCGCCCTCGGGCTCGCCCGGGCGCCGATGTTCGAGCCGGGTCTCCTCGCTCTCAAGACCGAGGCGTTCGTGGGCTTTGGTGAAGGGCAAGCGGGGGGCGAGTACCTTGCCGGCCACCTGGAGAGGATCGTCGTTGGCTTTCGGGACGCTGTCGTCCAGCCAGCGGTCGCGGAGGGCCGACCAGGATCCGACCAGAGGGATGTCTCGCTGATCGGTCTGACACGGGTCGCCGCTGAGCTCGCCGAAGTCATCGGCCAGGAATTCTGTGCAGTCGAGTGGGTTCATCGTCTCGTATAATAAGCACATGCGAGACAAACGGAGGATTTCCAGGGCGTCCGCAAGCGCATGACGCATCGCAACGCGGACGACGTGTCGGCATGCACCCGCGACAACTTCATCAGGACCGTATGCTCCTTGGGGGAGGATGGGGAACATGACCGGGGCGGGTCAGCTGTGCACGGCGAAAATCGAGATCCGCGAGGAGTACGAACCTCACTCCCTGCCGGAGCGTTGCCCCGCTATCGCCTTGGAAAGTAGTCCGCGGGCAGGGCGCCGTTGCCAGGACGGCTACGAGCCCCAGCCGCTACCGCATACGGGCGAGGTCTCTGCGCTTGAGGACACGTGCAGCGGGGCGGAGGGTGGCTGGGCCACGACCAGCGATCCTCCGGCCGGCAGCATCCTGCTGTGTCACGATCCCTATGCTGACCCCGATCAAGATGGTGTCACGGATGCGGCACGCCTGGGTGTACCCGGCATGGATGTGCCTTGGCTGATACCGCGTCTGCCGGGCCTGTCGCCGTCTCGGCGATGGGCCGAGACGGCCTTCGCTATCCGCTACCAGTGGGATCCGGAGAGCATGGTCAGCGAGCTTCTGCAGTATATCACCGGCGATGCGCTTGCGAGCGGGCAGCCGCCGCGATTCCATCCCGAGATAGCCAAAACGCTTGCTGCCCACTACAGCACGCCGGCCGAACGGGCGAGCAACGACATGGCGCTGCAGCAGACCGCCACCGCTCTCTGCAAGCTGGCTTTCCAGTGTTTTCTCGCCGGTCTCTGCGATAACGACAGTCGTGATGGCATGCTGATCACCGCCGGCGGCTACGAGGCCGGTTGCGGACTGGCCATCGCCGCCCTGCGCCAGAGTCCGGCCGCGTCCGAGCATCTGGCCGCGGTCGCCGTGCATTGGGATGCCAGTGGTGTTGGCAACGCCTGCGAACTGCCCTGGGTCATTGATCTCGCCCTCGAGCACGGCCTGCGCCCGCTGCTGGTGATCGCCGAGCGACAATTCCCTCGTGCCGTGTCGGCCCTGCTTGCCAGCGGCAACGGCATGGAGCGGCGTGGCATGCTGATGCGGGCCGAGCGGCGTGGCCACATGGCCGATGTCTGGTCGATCGCCGATTCCTATGCGGTCGGTGCCGACAACCTCGAGGCGGTGCAGCGGCTCTACGCCGGTCGCCTGCGCGTGGTCGTGGTCGATCTCGACGGCCCACGGCCGCGCCTGCGCCCACCGATGGAGAAGCGCTCGCGGCTCGATGCCGGCCAGTTGCGTCATCTGCTCGAGCGTCGTGTTCGCAATTGGGGGAACCAGCGTCTGATCGTCTGCAGCGTCGACCTGCCGCGCCGCATCTGGGCGGCAGCCGGTCCGGTGACCTGCGTGACCGTGCGTAGCCCGGCTGGTGCCTAGTGGTGTGTCCCATAAATAAGCATCATAAGTCTTCGCCTCGCACGGCACCTGCTTCGTTGCGCTCCGCTCACAATAGCTCCACTATTGCTCGACTTCGCGACGCCTCGCATCTGCCGCACGAAGCTCGACTTCTGACACGTATTTCTGAGACACAGCACTAGCCCGGATCTTCCGCCACCCATCCGAACCGCATGTCGTGCGCCATCTCGCATCAGTGGTGTCGACGGGCGCTGCTCAGCCGCCCGCAAGCCATAGGCTGGCAGCTCCCTCCGAGAGGGTCTTGACGTCGGGGAGACCAGCAGCATGGCCAGTCCGCACAGCAACAGCAGCGCAACCAACCAAGCCGAGAGCAGGATCGAACAGGAGGCACTGTTCGATGTCATCCCGGAGATCGACAATCCGGCCAGTGGGCAGCATGTCGTGCCGCTCCAGAGCGTCGGGCCGGAGCGTATCGAAGTCCCGATCAGTGATCCCGAGCAGGAGGCGCTCAGGCGGCTCGTCTCCGAGCAGGGCAAAAACGCTTCCTCTGTCGCCCTGCGCGAGGCCGACGCAGGCTTGGCGGTCGAAGCAAAGGCCGAGACCGTGCCGCCGCCACCGGGTAGCCGCGTGCATACCGCCGACCCCTACGCCGACAGCAACGGCGACGGCATCACCGACACCGCTCGCGTCGGCGTGCCGGGCAACGAGGTGCCGGAGACGATCTGGCGCATGCCCAACCTGACCCCCGGTCAGCGCGAGGCCGAGACCCGCTTCGCCTCGGCCTACGAGGCCGATCCCGACGGCATGGCCAAGCAGGTCATCGCCAAGGTGGTGGGTGAGGCCGGCGAGGACAAGGCCCCGGTCTTCGAGACTGATGCCATGAAGGAGTTTTCGGCCGATTTCGGCAGCAAGAGCGAGAAACGCCTCAACAACCTGGCCCTGCACCAGACCGCCAATGCGCTCGCCAAGCGCGCTTTCAGCAGCTACCTGGGCAGCATGGCCGATGACCCCGAGCAGGCCGGGGGCACGGTGCTGATCACCGCCGGTGGAGTTGGGGCAGGCAAGAGCTACGCAATCGACAAGCTGGCCGAGAGCGATGAGACCATGCAACAGGCGGTCAGCAGCGAGGTGGCCCGCTTCGATGCCGCCGGCGAGGCCTGCAGCAGCGAGGTGCCCTGGGCCATCGAGCAGGCCAAGGCCAGCGGTTTCAAGCCGGTGGTGGTTTTCGTCGACCGTGACCCGAGCAAGGCGATGTCGGAAAAGGTTCCTGACGGAGATGGCGAAAACGGTTTTCTCCATCGCGGCATCCTGCCTCGATCCGAGATGAAGGGTCGCATGGTCGACGCCTATTCGATCGCCGACAGCTACACGGTCGGTCCTCGCAATTTCCAGGCTGTGGCCGACAACTATGCCGAGGACGAGGATGTCGGCATCATGATCGTCAACAATGATGCCAAGCAGCCGCAGTTGGTGGCGGGCATCGATCCCAGTCATCTGGCCATCGAGCCGAAGGATCTACGAGCCCAGGTGGTGGGCGCGATCCAGGACTATGGGAACCAGGAGATGATCGAGTCGGGCGTGCACACCCCGCAGCGCGTCTGGGGTGGCGATGCGCAGGGGGAGGGCGCCGGTCCTGATATTGCCGCCGACGAGGCCAGGCTATGATCACCAACATGAACGAGCATCACACCGACGTGACCTTCGACATCGTTCCGGGCCAGGGCATCGGGCCGCTGCGTCTCGGCGCCTCGGCCACGGCCTTGCGGCGCCTGCGTATCGCCGGGCAGCTGCCGGTCGAGGAGGGGCGCTGTCTGCACTGGCCTGGTACCGGTCTCAATGTGGTGCTCGAAGCCGCTGACGGTCACTGCCAACAGGTGACCGCCGAGACCGGGCGCGAGTGGGGTGAGCCACTGCCGCCGGAGGTGGTCTTCCGCCTCGATGGCCATGCGGTGCAGGCCATGCGTTGGAGCGAGGTGCCGGGCCTGATCGCCGGCCGAGCGCTCGATGCGGTGGGTTGCTCGATTCCCTCCCAGGGGCTGCTCTGCAGCCGCTACGAGTCGGATGACGAGTGGGTTGGCTACTGGCGTGTACAGGCGCCGCAACCGCTCGATCTGCCGGTCGCCGCCGGTCAGCGCATCGGTTGCATCGAGCTCGGCATGTCCTGGTCTCGCCTCATGGAATTGCCCGCCTGCAACGGTATCGCCAGCTCGCGATCCGGCGCCGTCGACCTGTCGCCCCATGGCATCAGCTGCCGACTCGACGAGCACGACCGTATCGTCGCCATAAGCATGCAGACCGGCAATCCCGCTGGCACCCCCTGTCATTTGACATGGCCGCTACGCGCGCGTCTGCAGGCCGGTGACCTGGAGCGGCTCGGTGAGCGACTGCGCACGGCGAGCCTTTCCGGCGGGGCGGTGCAGGTCACCGATGACGGTTTCACCCTGCCGGTCGATGGCTTGCGCCTGAGCAGCGGGGAGGGCGAGCTCCTGGTCGAGGTGCGAGCGGGCGAGGCGGGTGGCTGAGGACCGGATCCGCAGGTATCGTGAAACGGATCGCCATGCGGTGATCGAGCTGTGGCGGCGCTGTGGGCTGCTGGTGCCCTGGAATGACCCTGACCGCGACATCGATCGCAAGCTGGCGGTCGATCCCGATGGTCTGCTGGTGGTCGATCGACATGGGCAGGTGGTGGCCACGGCCATGTGCGGTTACGAAGGTCACCGCGCCTGGCTCAACTATCTGGCCGTGGATCCCGATCTGCAGGGGAGCGGTCTCGGCCGCATGCTCGTTGCGCACCTCGAAGAGCGCATGCGCGCGCGCGGCTGCGCCAAGCTCCAGCTGCTGGTGCGTAGCCACAACCGCGACGCGCGAGCCTTCTACGAGCGGCTCGGCTACCGTTGCGACGATGCCGTGCCGATGGGTAAGCGCCTTGTGGTGGATGCCTGAAACCAGACCCCTGGCCGGATGCGGTGGCGCTCTATAGTGGACGGCCCACCAGGAGAACGACATGGGCATCCTCTCGGGCCTGCTCGGCAACGCCAACGAAGCCGACATCGCCGCCGTGCAGCAATTGCTGCAGACGCAGTTCGTACACGACGAACAAATCGAGAAATCCTACCAGATCGTGCGCGATCTGGTGACGCTGACCAACAAGCGTATCGTCCTGATCGACAAGCAGGGGGTGACCGGGAAGAAAAAGGAGTTCGTCTCCATCCCCTACGCCAGCATCGTCAAATATGCGATCCGTACCTCTGGCCATTTCGATATCGATGCCGAGCTGCGCATCTGGCTCAAGGGCATCGAGGAGCCGGTGAGCCTCGAGTTCTCCAAGGACAAGCAGGTCAGCGAAATCGTGCAGATCATCACCCACTACACCTGCGACTGATCGGGTTTTTGTGGCAGGTGTTCGCGCCAGTCGCCGGTCAGGGCGAGACAGGCCGCGACCTGCTTGAGCAGGGCACGCTCCTGGTCGTGGTAGCCATCTTCGACCATCGCCACCTGGTATCCGGCCTGCACGATCTCGACCTTGTCGGCGTCATCGATGCGGTCGCGCAGACCATGCAGGCGGGACAGGAGGTCGGCGTCATCCTCGTTGCGCATGGCCATGGCCGAGCGCAGTTGACGCTTGGTCAGGCTTCGCCCTGAGACGGCGCTGTAGGAGGCGCAGGCGGTCTCGAGCTCCTCGTCGCTGATCCGGCCGTCGGCGCTCAGGATGTGGCACATGACGGCCAGGGTGGCCTGATGGACTTCCAAGTCGGTCATCGTGGATTCCCCGCGAAACGGTGGCTGGAATGGCCTGGCATCGGCGGCGCGTCGAGACCGGGCAGGAGGTCGGGCGCGTCGACCTCGTCGAGTAGGGCGAGCTCGCGCTCGCTGGCGGGGCGCACCGCCAACACCTGACCCTCGAAACGGAGCTCTTCACCGGCCAGGGGATGATTGGCGCTGGCCACCACCCCATCGGGATCGATCCGGATCACCTGCCAGGTGAGCTGCCGGCCACGGCCGCTCGGGTCGTCGCCGACGAAGCGGGCGCCCGGCCGCAGTTCGCGCCGCTGAGCCTCGCTGAAGGCGGCGGGGGCGATCTTGCAGTCAAGGGCCTCCTCCCACTCACCGGCAGCCTCGGTGGCCGGCACGGTGAAGGTGAACACTTCGCCGCCGCGGCGGCCGGCCAAGCCCCGCTCGAGTCCGGGGAAGAGGCGATCGTGCCCGTGTATATAGCTCAGGGGATCGTCAGCACCGATATCGGTGACCACTCGCCCGTCTTCACCGTGGCAACGGAAAGAGATGGTCACGTGGCTGTCCTTGGCGATCTGCATCGGCTCTCCTCGCGCGTGTCGTGTCGTGATGCTATCAGTCTCCGTTCGGGCTGTCACCGTCTGAATCCGGTGACAGCAGCCCGGAGACCAGGGCGCCGGCCTCCTCGTCGCTGTCGGCGCGGATCGAGAAGGCGGCTTCGCGACATCGGTTGTCGGCCTTGCCCTCCTCGATCGTCTGGCTGTCGAGTCCGCGCTGGACGAGATTCTCGTAGTTGAGGTCGGCCGAACGGCTGCCTCGTACGATCACGTCGTAACCGCCGTCGCCGTCGCCAGCGGCGGTGAAGGCAAGGCTGCTGCGATTGCTGCGCTGAAGTGACATGTAGGAGAGGTCTTTGTGGGCATCAGCCACCTTGCCGCTGTGGAAGGCGCCGAGCTCCTCCTGGCTGACGACGACCCCTGCGAGGCCGGCGCCGTAGTCCTGCATGTGGGCGTCGGCCAACTCGCCCAGGGCCTGTTTCTCGGCCATGGCCTCAGCGACCGTGGGCCCCATGAGCAGGCCGATGCGCTCCTCGAGTTGTTCCTGATTGTCGGCATCGATGACCAGCGAGGCCGACTGGTGGCGGTTGCTGCCACGACCCTCGGTGACAAAGCCGGCCTCTTTGCCGTCGGCGACCATGTGCTGCATATCGCTGTGATAGGAGAAGTTCCCCTTCACCGCCAGGCGGTAGCCACCGGTCTCCTCCGGCAATGCGGCGAAGGCCATGACGCTGTCCTTCCAGTGCTCATCCATGAGGCTCTTGGCGGCCAGCTTGGCGTTGTCCTTGGCTTGCTTGTCGGCCGCCTTTTGGGGCAGATCGCCGGCTTCGAGGATGGTGCCGACGATGGCCTTTTCGGCTGGGCCGGAGGCTGCGTCGACGGCGTAGAATGCGGCCTCGCCGTGAGCCGCCTCCTCGAGAGCCTGCTTGTCATGCGACAGGCGGCGTACCTCGCCGGCCAGGAGGGGGTCGATCCTCTCGTGCACCTCCTCCAGTGAATCGGCTGCTACCGACAGACCGGCGGCGCCCTTGTGGCCGCCGCCAGCGAGCAGCGCGCCCGATTCCACGCCCTTCTCGATCATGGCCGGGAAGTCGGTGTCGGCGCTATGGCTCGACCGCAAGGAGATCTTGTAATTGCCGCTCCCGTCTTCGCTCGGCGGATTCTCGAACACGGTCACGCCGATCAGTGATGAGTGGCTGTTCTTGAGCGGGATGCCCTTCAGTGGCCAGGTGACCTCGTGCTCCCAGCCGCCTGGGTCGTCGCTCTCGGCGATGATCCCCTGGATCTGCTCACGCGGGACATGCACGAAGGCCAGGGCCCGCTTCACCGTAGCGCCGCTCTCGAGTTCGACATCCTGCGTGTGCAGGGAGTCTTCGCCGGCGGTGATCACCGCCTGCTCGGTGGCCGTGCGCGGCTGGCCCTTGAGGGCGTCTTTCGCCTGTTTCGAGATGGCGCCGCCCTGGGCGACGACGTGCTCGCTCACCGGCACTTGGCCCGCGATCTCCACCTCGGCCGCGCGATCGTGTTCGCTGAGCAGCGGGTCGGTCTCGGCGCTGGCATCGATGTAGGCCAGAGCGGCGGCCGACAGGGCATCCTTGCGGGCGCCGAAGCTGGAGTCGGTCATATAGCCGGTGGCCAGGGCTTGGAGCCCGGCCTCGGGTACGCGCACGCCCATCTTGCTGGCCAGATAGGCGACCTCGACCGTGGCCGCGTCGGTGGTCGCGTAGACATTGAGATCGCCGAACTGGCTGTCGGGATCATGGTGGTCGACCTCGTGGTGATCGATCTTGACCACCGTACCGCCCTGGGCCCGCATGTGCTCGTAGACCATCGGCCCGACCGCCCCGGTGCGATCGAGATGGCCGCAGTCGACGGCGATGGCCATGCAGTTGGCATGCTTGGCGTTGCTCTCGACATCCTGTGCGAGCCAGGCGCTGAAATCCTCGGCGCTGTTCTGGTCGGGGACCTGTAGGATGCTCTCGCTGCCCGGGATCATCTGCAGGTTGGGTGGCGCCCGGTGATGGTTGATCGGCACCGCCTGGAAGCTGTCGAAGGTCTGCTCATCGATCTCGCCGGCGAGGAACAGCTGCTCGGCCTTCTGGTTGAGCACTGCGGTCATGCCCATCACCGAACCGATGGCATCGCCGTCGGGCAGCTGGTGGCCATTGACCGTGATCAGGCCGCCTTTGCGGATCACCTCCTCGGTCTTGCTGGCCACCTGGTCGAGCTGCTCGAAGCCCGGCATCTCGGCGGCTGCCTCCTCGAGCCGCTCCGCCTCCGGCGTGATCTGCTCGCTGAAGGCCTCGAGACGCGCCCGATAGTTCTCGGCTTCGACCTTCGGCATTTCGCTGGCGGTGATGCCGGTCGGCACCTCGATGCCGCAGTCGTTGGCGCTGCTGGCGATGTTGCTCGGATTGCTCATTGGCCGACCTCCGCAGTCAGTCGGCGATGATCCACGATGGCGATGCGGTGGCCAGCGGGTGATCGGCATCCACAAACGGATGCGGTGCGCCAAATGGTGATGGTGATCAGCCGGGCCGGCGGTGATTCCGGTCCCTGTCTGTGCCATCGTCCAGCACCCCCAGGATGCTGAGCATGTTGAGCACCAGCAGCCAGCAGACGAAGGCCCAGGGCAGCAGCAGCAGCACGTTCACGAAGCCCGGTTGGTCGGGAGTGTTGCCGGTGAAGCCGAAGATCAGGGCCAGGGAATTGACTACCGGGATGGCGAAGCCCGTGCAACAGGCGGCGGTCCACTGCGGTATGGTCTCGTCGTTGTGATGGAGGATCAGCATGCGCAGGGCCTCGCTGAGCAGGAACAGGCTGATCATGACCAACGAGGCCAGGCAGAAAGCGGCGAAGAATTCCCAGTTGATATCCTGCAGAAACGGCAGACCCATGATCCTTCATCTCCTCCGGAACACAACGGCATGGCCAAGATCGACCGATTCCATCCACGCCTGCTGTTTCATCTGAACGCAGCCAGTCGTGTGATGCAATCGGCGGATGAGACCTGGGTCAGGTTCACTTCACCCAGGCGCGCAGTCGGCTGCCTTTGCCGTAGGTAATGTTGGTCGCCTCACCAGGACCGTCGTTGCTGTAGATGTCGTCGCTGTACTTGGTGACGTTCATTGGCGCGTCGACGGCGAAGGTGAGCGGCTCGCCATGGCGATCGAGGGTGACCAGGCGCTGACGCTCATCGACCTGCACATCACGGATCGCGATCACCTGCGTGCCGCCGTCGTAGTAGCAGGCCACCACCTTGCCCTCGATGGCGTGGCGGGTGGCCATGAATATGCGATTGAGGTCGCCGTCGCGCGGGGTCGACCAGTCGAGGGCATAGCTCGAGGCCCAGCGGAGATCGGCCTCGCTGCTGATCGCTTCGAAGCGGCGCGGCGCGGGCAGAGCGAAACCCTCCGGCATGGTGGGGCTGACGAAGATGTCGGGATCGACTGGCAAATAACGGGCCAGCAGCTCGAAGATCTGGGCAGTGATTTTGGGATAGTCGGCCTGGGGCAGGTTGGGCAGTACCTTGAAGCGGGGCCAGATCTGCTGCCGGTCGTTGCGCCAGGTGCGCAGGATGGCGTAGATGTCTTTGAGGTTGTTCATCTCCTGGTCGAGCAGGCAGCGGATGTGATCCTGGTGCGCATAGTGCTGCCGCTCCTCCTCGCTGAACTGGTCCTCTTCGAAGACCACGGCCTCGATGGCGACATGGTCGCTGTCGCCACAGCCGCCCGCGAGCACCAGCAGCAGGAGCGCCGCTAGGCGGGCGACGGCGCGGTGATTGGCGACAGTCTGAGAGGTCGAAGGCGGCGACATCGGATAGCGGTTCCTTGCTGGAGGGATTGTGATCATGTGCGGTTCAGCTCGTGGCCACCGGTCGGTCGTGAGCGGACGGAATGCGTGCGATGCTCACGCCGACCGGGATGGCGGCTCGAATGGCTTCGGCGTCGAGCACCTCCGCCGCCACCAGATGGGTGCTGAGGGCTTCCAGTTGCTCTCGGTGCTGTTGCAGCGCTGCACGGCAGACCTGCTGGGTGGCGGTCACCAATTCGTCGATGTCGCGATCGAGGTCGCCGCGCAGGCCGTCGCCGGAGAGATGGGCAGCCTGGTGTTCGATGCTTGAACGGTAGCTGCGCGGCGGTCGCGAGCCCATGCCCCATTCCAGGACCATGCAGGTCGCCAGGGTGGTGACCCGGTCGAGGTCGTCGCTACAGCTGGTGCTGGAGTCGCCGCACATCATCGTTTCGGCCTCATGGCCACCGAGCAGGACCGCCATGTCACCGAGGAGCTGGCCACGGGTACGGATGGCGACGTCCTCCTGGTTGCGCATCACGGTCACCCCCATGCTGCCCTTGCTGCGGGGGACGATGCTCACCCGGTCGAGTTGCGCCCGGTGGGTGGGTAGGTGAGCCTGAATGATGGCGTGGCCGAGTTCATGGTAGGCGATGCGCTGGCGCATCGCCTGATCCATGTGCATGGGGCGCTCGTGGCCGAGCAGAATGCGGTCCTCGGCTCGAGCCAGATGGTCCGGGCGGATGCGATCGCTGTGCTCCCGGGCAGCGATGATGGCCGCTTCGTTGAGCAGGTTGTTGAGATCGGCCCCGGAGAAGCCGGTGGTGCCGGCGGCCACATGGTCGAGGTCGATGGTTTCATCGAGACGACGCTTGCGTGCGTGGATGTGCAGGATCTCGGCCCGCTCGTCGCGGGTCGGCAGGTTGACGTGGATGTGACGGTCGAATCGTCCGGGGCGCAATACTGCCCGGTCGAGAGCATCGAGGCGGTTGGTGGCCGCCACCACCAGCACCCGGTCACGCTCGTCGAAGCCGTCGAGTTCGACCAGGATGGCGTTGAGGGTCTGCTCGAACTCCTGATTTCCGGGATGGGCGCCGCTGCCGCGCGACTTGGCGATGGCGTCGATCTCGTCGATGAAGACAATGCAGGGCTGCTGTTTGCGGGCCCGTTTGAAGAGCCCGCGTACACGGGCTGCGCCGACACCCACGAAGAGCTCCACGAAATCCGAGCCCGAGAGATGGATGAACGAGACACCGGCCTCCTTGGCCAGAGCCTTGGCCAGCAAGGTCTTGCCGGTGCCGGGGGGACCGATCAACAGGACTCCCTTGGGCATGGTGGCGCCGATGTCACCGAAGCGCTCTGGATCACGCAGATAGTTGAGGAGATCCTGGATCTCTTCACGGGCGTGGGCGATGCCGCCGATGGCCTCGATGCCAGGTAAAAACTCGGGATCGGCCTCGTTGCCGATGCGTGTGGAGAAGGCGGCGAAGCCGCCGCGGATGCCGCGCAGAGTGACGATCACCAGCACCACCAGCGCAGCGATCACCAGCAGGGCCAGCCAGCTGTAGGGCGGTGGTCGTCCATCGATCATCGGGCGACGGTCCTCGGGCAGCGAGGCGATGCCCTTGAGCAGGTGGTCGACGGCCACCAAGGAGGAGGCCCCGGGCCAGTAGACCGTGAAACGTTCGTCAGCCTGCTCGGCGATGATGCGATCCTGATAGAGGACCAGCTTGTCGATGGCCCCGCGCTGGAGCGCCTCCTGCAGTTCGTTCCAGCTGCGTTCCTGGTTGACGATGGTGCCCGCCAGCCAGGACAGGGTGATGGCGAGCAGCAGGAAGCCAGCGATCAGGATGGCGACGCGACCGAGTTTCATGTACTGAGTTTCGTTCAGGGGTGGAGGGCGTCAACGGGTCGGCAAGGAATTCTACGCACCGTATTGACCGATTCGCCGCCGATGGCCATGCTCTTGTTTATCATGCGCGCTTTGCTCTTGCTCGGTCTGATAACCTCCATGGCCTGGACGGCGACCGTTCCAGTCGGTGGCTATTTCACCCTCGGCACCAACCAGGGCATCGCCGATTGGATCCTGCGCGATGGGCAGGTCTGGGTGGTTTATGGCGCAAGCTGGTGCGCTCCCTGCAAGATTCTCGACCGCAACTTGGCGGAACTCCTCAAGGAGGCGCCCATCACCGTGGTCTACGTCGACGCTGATGAGCACCGTTCGTTGCTGCTGCGCAACCAGATCGGCAGCCTGCCGACCCTGGTCTTCTATCTCGATGGCAATCGCTTGAATTCGGCCCAGAAGATCGATCTGGCCTTTCTACGTGATTGTTACCGCATAATCCAAGAGGCTGAGCAGCAGCAGGCGTCGCTCAGATGAGCGTTCCGGCCGATGGTCGCTGCCCGGCTTGCGGACGGCGCCAGGGGCTGGCTCAGGGTTGGCGGCTGCTGATCCATCACGCCCGCGAACACCGGCCGCCCGAACGCCTGGTCTGCAGCGGCTGCGGTAATGCCAATCGTCTGGTCGAGCTCGAGCCCTTGCGCCGGGAGTGCCTGATCTCCTGGCTCGGCATCGCCTTCAGCCTGCTGCTGGCGGCGCCGCTGTTGATATTCAACGCCGCGCCGTGGATCCACCTCGCCGTCTCGTGGTATTTGTTCATGGTATGGCTGTGGTGTGGGCTCTGCGTCAGGCGTCGGTTACGTCTCGCCACCTACGCACCTGCTGCCCCTACTGGAGTTTCGCATGGACACGATGACTGAAGCCCAGGCCTACGCCGCCACGGCCCGCGGACCGCTCTCTCACGACGGTGTCGATCCGCGCCAGGTGGTGCTGCGCGGACGTCCGAGCCTGCTGATGGCGCTGCCCCATGTGGTCGTGGCCCTGGTCCTGGCGGCTGTCGCATGGTGG
>CAYONM010000002.1:0-57531 GCA_964405325.1 uncultured candidatus Brocadiaceae bacterium
CGAGCATATCGAGTATATGTAAGCGATAAGCAACGCAAAAGGGCGGCAAAAGATCGAGTGAGACGCTACCTTTATTTATTGACGGGCCCTTACTGGCTGCTGTTCCCGCTGCACATGCTCAAGGATCCGAATATTCGCCTCGAGAATCGTGGCCGTGGGCCTGTTCCTGGTTTTGCCGGTCTGGGCGAAACCCGCCTGGTGGCCGCGCATTATCCGCAGGAAGGCGGCTACACCCTTGGCGACACCTATGTTGTCTACTGCTCAGACGAGCAGATACCGCTTGCCTGGGCGTATCACCCCGGTGGTGCCAGCGAAGCCAAGGTGGTCACCACGCGCGGCGAGCGGCAGACTGCCGACGATGCGCACCGCCAGCGGCAGGTCCCAGATGTACTTCAGGGGCATGGCGATGCCCAGAAGTAGCAGCAGGGAGAGGCCCTCGATGAGACTGGTGATACGCAGCAGGTGCATCATGGCGATATCACAAAGCCAGGCGGGGCGATGGCCAGCAGCATCGCCCCGAGCTTGATCAACCCGTTGTGCTGGCGCCGCCACGGTCATCGCCTGATCTTGTCCTCGCGTAACTCAAATCCGTGCGCAAACGCTTTCCATAAGTGACTTCTGGCCAGAGGCTTGCAAGTCAGCGTTGCATACGCCTGATTTTTATAGTAACAAAAATGTTACGGATGGGAGTGATCATGGCTGGTTTTAACGCTTCAATATCGACGCATTTCATCGTCACCCTTGCTGCCGTTCTGCTGTTGGCCGGCTGCGATTCCAAGCTGCCCTGGCATTCCCATGACCGGCGGCCGGCAAGCATCACCACCACCCCACTGGTGAACGAGGAGGACACCACCGCAATCAATCTTACCGTTCCCAACGCGCCACAGGAGGCGGCGACCACCTCCTGGCAGGCTGCCGCCGACGGCCCAGGCCCGGTGCGCTTCAGCCATCCGGATCAGCTCGAGACCGAGGTCTACTTCCCGGTTGCCGGGACCTATACCCTTACCGTCACCATCGATGGCCAGAGAAGCGAGATCCAGCATCAGGTGGCCTCGGATGCGGCCTACACCATCGAGGTCGCGGATGCCACTGATCGTACCGTGCAGTTGGAATGGCTGCCACCCATCGCTGAGCGGAGCCAGCCGATCGTGATCAACAATCAGGCGGCACTGGTGCGGCCGGTCCAGGAATTCCAGGTCCGCCTGCTGCCACCAGCGGAGGTGCAACCATGATCCGCATCATCACCGGCCTGGTCTTGGTCCTCACTGGTATCGGCCAGCTGGTCGCCGCCGCCTCGGATACGATTCTGAACAATGGCCAACTCCGCTTCGGCAATGGCTCGGAAGCCTCGGTCAATACCCTGGGCAATCTCATGCAGCCCTTCTATTGGAATGGCAGCTGGTATAAACTGACCTATAGCAACTACGCCCTGAATCAGGCCTTCGGCGTCGGCGGCGATGGCACCAACCGCTGGAATACCAACGGCGATATCACGGTGGATCCGACCATGAACGGACCAGTCTTCGATGCCGGCGGGATCACCTACACCAGCGGCAATGTCGGCTATGGCACCCTGGTGGTGAGCGGTAGCTATACCATTGGTGCCACCAGCCTGGATGTGGAGCAGCGTTACGAACTGCCGGATGGCGAGTGCTTCATCAAGGCCGCTACCACCATCACCAACAACAGCGGCGGCGCGGTCAGCAATTTGCGCTACTGGGTTGGCACCAGGGACGACTACATCGGCAACGACGACACTCCGATAAAGGAACGCGGCAGCATCGACACCGGTTCCTTCGTGCGCAGTGGTGCAAGCAGCGATCCATCGCCGGCGCTACTGGTCAGCTCGGGCTCGGAAGGCGTGCTCTTTTTCAGCCCGCAGGACACTGCCAGCGCGATCATCGATCTCGGTTTCGGGGCCTTCAACGATGTCGTCTTTGAGGACCCCGACACCTCACCAGTCTACCAAGAAGGTGATGACTGTTATGGCCTGTTTGTGCGCCTGCCCGACCTGGCCAATGGCGACAGCGCGAGCTTCTCCTGGTATTATGCTGCCGGGGCCACCGCCGAGTTGGACGCTGTGATCGCCGCCGTTGCGGACGATGCCTCGGCGGTATCAGAGCTCACCGCGACCACAGGCACGCTGACCGCCACCTCTTCGGTGACCGGCACCGGCTACTGGCTGGTGGTGCCCGATGGCTCAGCCGTGCCCACCGAGGCCGAGATCGTCGCTGGGGTGGATTACGGGGCGGTCACGGTCACCGCGGCCGGCTCGGGCGCGATTACCGCCGACACGGAAACCGACTACAGCCTGACCGGTCTGTCGCCGGTGACCGATTACACAGTCTTTTTCGTCGGTTTCGACGGCGATGCGACCTATTCGGATATCAGCAGTGCCGATTTCACCACCGAGCAAGCGACCCCGACCATCACCACAGCGCCCAGCGCCACCAATATCACGTATGGGCAGACGCTCAGCAACGCCACCCTGAGCGGCGGTGCGTCAGAATGGAACAGCGCTGGGGTCGTCGGCACTTTCGCTTTCAGCAGTCCGGGCACGACGCCGGCTGCCGGTACCGCCAATCAGGAGGTGACCTTCACCCCCACCGATACCGCCACCTATACCACCGCGACCGTGCAGGTATCGGTGACGGTGAACAGCAAGGTGCTGAGCGTCAGCGGCCTGAGCGCTGTGGACAAGGTGTACGACGGCAGCACCGACGCCAGCGCCAGCGGCACCGCCAGCCTGAGCGGCGTGGTCAGCGGCGACAGCGTCAGCCTGGGCGGCACGCCTAGCTATACTTTCGTCAGTGCCGGGGTGGGCGTTGGCATCGGCATCATCACCAGCGGCTTCAGCATCGGTGGTGCTGACGCCGGTAATTACAGTCTGAGCCAACCTGGCTTCAGCGCCAATATCGGCGCCAAGGATCTGACCATCACCGGACTGACCGCCATTGATAAAACCTATGATACTGCCACCAGTGCGACGGTCTCCGGCGTTCCCATTCTGAACGGCGTGGTCGCTGGAGACGGGGTGACCCTGGGCGGCACGCCAAGTTTTAGTTTTGTCAGTGCCAGCGTGGCCACCGGCATCACCGTCACCGGCAGCGGCTTCACTCTCGGCGGTGCTGATGCCGGTAATTACAGTTTGAGCCAACCCAGCCTGAGCGCTAATATCAGCGCCAAGCAACTGACCATCAGCGGTCTGAGCGGCAACGACAAGACCTACGACGCGAGCACCGACGCTACCGCCAGCGGTAGCACCGTCCTGAATGGCGTGCTCGGCGGCGACAGCGTCAGCCTCGCCGGCACGCCGGTCTACACCTTCGCCCAGGCAGACATCGGCACGAGCATCGGCATCAGCACCAGCGGCTACAGCCTGAGCGGCGCTGATGCCGGGAATTACAGCGTCAGCCAACCCGGCCTGAGCGGCGACATCAGCGCCAAAGCGCTCACCGTCAGCGGTTTGAGCGGCGACAACAAGATCTACGACGGCAGCACCGACGCCAGCGTCAGTGGCACCGCCAGCCTGCAGGGTGTGATCGCGGGCGACAGCGTCAGCCTCGCCGGCACGCCGGTCTACACCTTCGCCCAGGCGGACATCGGTACGAGCATCGGCATCAGCACCAGCGGTTTCAGCATCAGCGGCGATGGCGCCGACAATTACAGTCTCAGCCAACCCAGCCTCAGCGCTGACATCAGCGGCAAGCAGCTGAGCATCAGCGGCCTGAGCGCTGTGGACAAAGTCTACGATGGCAGCACCACTGCCACCGCCAATGGCAACGCCAGCCTGCAGGGCGTGGCAGCCGGTGACAGCGTCAGCCTGGACGGCAGCCCGGCCTGGCGCTTCGCCAGCGCGGATGTCGGCACCGGCATCGGCATCGATACCCTGGGCTACCGCCTCGGCGGCGCCGACGCCGGCAATTACTCCCTGGTGCTGCCCAGCCTCAGTGCCGACATCACCAGCAAGCAGCTGACCATCGTTGGTTTGGTCGGTAACGACAAGGCCTACGACGGCGAGACCAGCGCCAGCGCCAGCGGCACAGCCGCGCTCACCGGCCTGATCAGCGGCGACAGCGTCAGCCTCACTGGCACCGCCAGCTACACCTTCACCAGCACCGCGATCGGATCCGACATCAGCATCACGGTCAGTGGTTTCAGCCTAAGCGGGACCGATGCCAGCAATTACCAGCTGCAACAACCGACCCTGCAGGCCGATATCACCGCCTTCGCTGTCAGCATCACCGGCCTGAGCGCTGTGGACAAGGTGTACGACGGCAGCACCGACGCCAGCGTCAGTGGCAACGCCCAGCTGGATGGCGTCCGAGACGGTGACGTGGTCACGCTGACCGGTACACCGGGCTTCACCTTCGCCCAGGCACGGGTTGGCACCGGCATCAGCATCACGACCACCGGCTATGGCCTCAGTGGTGCAGATGCCGGCAACTATAGCCTGGTGTCACCCCAGCTGCAGGCCGCTATCAGCACCAAGCAACTGACCATCAGCGGTCTCAGCGGTGCGGATAAGCGCTATGACGGCACCGTCCTGGCCTCAGCCAATGGCAACGCCAGCCTGGATGAGGTGGTGGCTGGCGACGAGGTCTCGCTGGCGGGCGAGCTGGTTTGCCGCTTCGCTGGTGCCGATGTCGGCAGCGATCTCAGCATCAGCTGCAGCGGCTATCAGCTCAGCGGTGCCGACGCGACCAACTACCGCCTGACCCATCCCTCGCTGCGCGCGGCGATCACCGCCCGGAGCCTGGTGATCAGCGCCGAACCAGTCACCAAGGCCTTCGGCAGCAGCCTGCAGGCCAGCGATGAGTACACCGCGTTCACCGGCACCGGCCTGGTGACCGACGAGCAAGTCGCCAGCGTCAGTGTCAGCTATGGCGCTGGCGCAGAGGCCCAGGCGAGGCCTGGCGTCTATCCCGACAGCGTCAGCATCGCGGCAGCCACGGGCGACGCTTTCGATCCGGACAATTACCAGATCAGCTATCAGCCGGCGGATCTGACCGTCAGCTCCCTTAGCCTGCTGGTGACGCTCGACCCGAACGGTGGCGATGCCTTGGAACCCGACGCCCTGCAGGTGGTGCTGGGTAATCGCTACGGCACCCTGCCGACCCCGATCCGCACCGGGTATACCTTCGCTGGCTGGCAGACCGCCTCCGGCGATCTGGTCAGTAGCAGCACCGAGGTCACGATCAGCAGCGATCACACGCTGACAGCGACCTGGCGTTACCAGGCTCGCTTGACCCTGCGCGGCTATCTGCTGCAAGGCGATCAGACCATCCAGGGCGACTCGCAGCAGGCCACGCTGATCGAGCAGGCCACCGCTGCCGATGGCAGCCCGCAATTTCGTTATTCCGTGGCAGATGGACCGGACGAGGTGCTGATCCGTTTTCGGATCGGACCGACGCCGGCAGGGGATGGCTGAAAGCACGACCCAGGGCCGATGGCAGGACGACGTTGGGCTTCAGACCACGCGCACGGCATGGCTGGCCGTGCGATCGCGGAGCTTGCCAAGGACCACTCGCAGGAGGGTCTCGTCCTCCTGGTCGATCTGGTTCTGATCCTTCAGACCGCGGAAAATCTGCGAGATCCGGAAGCTGTCGGACTCGGGCTTGGCGTTGCGCAGCCACAGCATGGTGGCATCCAGCACGTATTTGGGCGGGAAGGCGCGGAAGGCATGACCACCAGCCAGCCAGCTGATGACGAATTCGTCTTCACTGCCTATGGTGAAGGCATCGAAACAGAAGATGTGGTAGGCCTTGGCGCGCCGTTCGTCCATCCAATCCATGCGGTTGCGGACCCGGTCGAAGAGTGCCGTATAGACCGCATGACGCTCGTCGATCTTGCGACGGCTCAGCTTCTGAACGAACTCCTTGCACCAGGCACCCGTACCGAAGTAGTGCGAGAAACCCTCCAGGTCGAGTCGTCGAAGACGGTCCAGGGTCAGCTCCATGTCGCTATCACAAACCATGGCCTTCAAAAAATCGACCCGCTCCGGCATGCGACGAAAACGATCGGTCAGGCGCGCAAGGATACCGCTCATGAATACCTCCCAGAATCGCGAGACTGCTCGGCTGATTGATAAAGTAGCGGCAAAAGCGGAGAAATAAAGCGTCTAAAGGCAGTTTTTACGCTCTGTAGCGTGGTACACTCATGCCCCAAAACTAGCCACGCAAGTGATGTAGCGGCACGGGCTTGGGCTCATCCGTACCACACACCCCAAACACATCCGTGCGGCACCAGTCGCCAGCACACGAAAAGACCGGGCCCAATCCGGGCCCGGCTTGGCATTCGTCCGATGCGCAAACGTTTCAGGAAAGGAGTTTCTCCAGCGTACCCAGATCCACCTGGCCACCGGTGAGGGGCGCGTTCCGGGGGTTGGCCAACACCTCGGCCGGCTCACTGTCGTCGCCCAGACAACTCAGCACGAGGGCGGCCTCGCTACAGTCTTCATGGCGGGTGTAGCTGGAGACCGTGACCAGACAACGCAAGCCGGCGGCGGTGGCAGCCAGCAGGCCGTTGCGACTGTCTTCCACCACCAGGGTGTTGGCCGGGTTCAGCTGCAGCTTGTCGACGGCCAATTGGTACACGTCTGGAGCCGGCTTCTTGGCCGGCACCATGTCACCGGCAAAAATGCCGGCAAAACGCTTGGCGTTGTCAGCACCGACGGCGGCTTCCAACACCGCTTGAACCGACTCCACCGCTGAAGTGGAGCACATAGCACAGGTCCAACCGGCATCGAGGGCGGCCAGGATCAGCCGACGAATGCCAGGCCGCGGCGGCACATCGCCGGCATTGATGATCGCCTTGTACTCGGCGGTCTTGCGCTGGTGCCACTGCGCGATCAGGGCGTCCTGCTCGGCCGGATCCGCCGGCGGGGTGTAAACCGCACAAAAGTCGTCGTCGCGGAACAGAGAACGCATGCGTTCTTTGCCGCCACCGATCAGCACCTTCTGCTGGTATTGCTCATCCGACCACTGCCAAGGAACGCCCAGGGCCTGCCACATGCGGTTGAAGGCCACCAGGTGACCGTAGCGCTCAGTATCGGCGAGAACGCCATCACAATCGAAGAGAATCGCGTTGCCCATGCTCATGCCTTTCCTGCACAGCCGAAGATGTCGATGAAGTCCTCCGCCATGGCCTGCATGCCGGTCATGCCGGCCTGGATCTGCTTGAGCGGATCGGGTTTGGCCAGGTTGGCCTGGAGGTAGTTGTTGGTGCTCTGGGCATAGACGATCTTCAGCTGTGTGCTGATGTTGACCTTGGCCATGCCGCGGCTGATCAGGTCGTGAAAGACATCGGTGCCCAGGCCGGTGCCGCCGTGCAGCACCAGGGGAATAGCCGGACAGGCCTGGGCGATCTCGGACACGCGAGCGACGTTGATCTGCGGCTCGCCGTCGTACATGCCGTGCGCGGTACCAATGGCCGGGGCAAAGCAGTCAATGCCGGTCTCGCCACAGAATCGGACCGCCTGGTCCAGAGGAATGGCCGGGCCTTCTTCGTCGGAGCCGATGCCGTCTTCTACACCCTTCACCGCTTCGGCCTCACCTTCAACGCAGACACCGCGGGCGTGCGCCATGGCCACCACCCGCTTGGTGGTTTCCAGACACTCGTCAAATGGCAGATGCGAGCCATCGAACAACACGCTGCTCCAGCCGGCATCTATACACTCCTCGATCACCTCCACGTAGGGGCAGTGGTCCAGGTGCAGGCAGGTGGGTACGCTTGCCGTGCTAGCCATCTGCTGGAACAGGCCGCCCAGCACCTTGGCGCCCCAGAATTTGACGGTTTTCACCGATACCTGAATGATCACCGGGGCGCGCTTGGCCTCGGCCGCGGCCAACAGGGCCGCCAGGCTGGCGTCGTTCACCATGTTGAAGGCCGGCACGCCGTAGCGCTGTGCGAAGGCCGGTTTGAGAATCTCAGTCATCGACACAATAGTCATGGGTGATGTTCCTTGCTTGGTCATCCCAGCCGCGAAGCGGCGCGATCGGAAGGCGAAAGGCTTGGAAGCCCCTACTGAAACAACGAGTTGCCGCAGGGCCGCCAAGATGTCGGACCAATATTGACGGCTGGGACTGGTCGTGCCAGTTGCGGACTGAAACTGCAATCACTTGCAATTGGTCGAGCTGGACCAGCCCCTTGGCTACCTGGTCACAGACCGAGCTGCATCCGCACCATCACCATGATGTCGGCCGGCTGTGGTGGCGTGCCCAGACGTTGCTCGGCACCGCAGTAGCTGATATCGATCGCCGGGTGGACGCGCTGCCAGAGGGCGCCCAGACCACGCTGAGTCGATCCTTGATCCAAACAGATGACCAACTGCGTCGCGTTGCGTCGAACCTGCGCCACGGGCAAGGGCCGGATGCTGCTGCAGGGGACCAGAGCGGCGGGAATACCGTGTGCGGTCAGCAGGGCCTCGGCCTCCGTGGCCAGCCCCACGGCTTCTTGCGCACAGAGCAACCAGACCGGCTCTTCCGGTTCGGCACAGAGTCGACCCCATTCGAAGCAGCCGGGATCACAGATGCTCAGCCATTGCTCCGGGGCGACGATCAGGGTCGGCCATTCATCGGCCAAACTGCGCCAGAGCAGCGCCCGCGCCTCCTGATAACTGGATGGTGCCGCAATCCACCAGCCCGGCAGGCTATTCCAGCTGCACCAATCCAGGTCGTGTTGATCCGGCAGGATCAGTTTGACCGGCAGCATCTTCCGGCCAATGGCCTCCAATACCTCGCGATGCACCCGGGCGTTGCCGTCTTCCGGCGTCCAGACCACGCGCTTACCGCAGCCAGCCTGGAGACTGGCCACGCTGGGCACCGACGACCAGCGCTGTAGTCGATGCAGCGGCAGGCCGGCGTCCATGAGCGCCTGCAACCAGGCATGGATCTGCTGTGGCGGCGTGGCCTGCATGGCCACGGCATCCAACACGCCAGCGTAGGCGCTGGTATCGACTGGCGACCAATCTCGTACGGCGGGCGGCGAATCGGGCATGGGGAGCACACGCTAGTGCACAGCGATTGCTGGCAAGCAGGTGCTGGATCGGGTCCGCTTTGCAGCCGCGCCAGTGGCCATAGGGTTCCCCGCCATGGACCACAATCTGTACGATATCCTGACAGAACGCGACCTGGTCGCGCAGACCACTGATGCTGACATCCGTCAACGCCTGGCCACCCCGCTGAGCGCTTATATTGGTTTCGACCCCACCGCCGACAGCCTGCATGTCGGATCCATGGTGCCGATCATGGGCCTAACCCACCTGCAACGCTGCGGCCATCAGCCGCTGGTGCTGGTGGGCGGCGCCACCGGGCTGATCGGCGATCCGTCGGGCAAGACCGAAGCACGGAAAATGCTGACTGCCGCGGACATCGAACACAATGTCCAGCACATCAGCAGCCAGCTGTCACACTTCCTGCGCTTCGGCGATGGCGAAGCCGACGCGAAGATGCTGAACAATGCCGAATGGATCCAGGATCTGAGCTGGATCGAGGTGCTGCGTGAATTGGGCCCGCATTTTAGCGTCAACCGCATGCTGACCATGGACAGCGTCAAAGGCCGTATGGAAACCGGGATCAGTTTCCTGGAATTCAATTACATGGTCCTGCAGGCCTACGATTTCCATCACCTGCATCAAACCCACGGCTGTACGCTGCAGATGGGCGGGCAGGATCAGTGGGGCAATATCGTCATGGGCATCGAATTGGCCCGGCGCAAAACCGGTGCCGAACTGGCCGGGCTGACCCTGCCTCTGGTAACCAAATCCGATGGCAGCAAATTCGGCAAGAGCGAAGCGGGCAATATCTGGCTGTCTCCTGAGCTGACCCCGGTCTATGAATTCTATCAATTCTGGCGCAATGTCACTGACACCGATGTCGGTCGATTCCTGCGTTTCTTCACGTTGCTGGACATGGATGCGATTCGTCGTCTGGAAAATCTGGAAGGCAACCGGATCAACGATGCCAAGGAAGTGCTGGCTCTGGCCGTCACCAGCCTGGTGCATGGCGAGCAGGCGGCGGTCCAGGCCCAGGCTGATGCCCGCAAGGCCTTCTCCGGCACACAAGACCTGTCTGGCGATAGTATTCCACACGTCAGCTTGCCGGCAGCGGAACTGGAAGCCGGCATCGGCACCCTGGCCCTGTTCGTGCGCGCCGGGCTCTGCGGCAGCAACAGCGATGCCCGACGTCTGGTCCAGGGCGGGGGCGCGCGCCTGCACGACCGGGTGCTGCAGGATGTGCGCGGCACAATCACCACGGCCGACATCCAGGACGGCTGCCTGGTGCTGCGCGCCGGCAAGAAAAAATACTTCCGTTTCGATATTGTCTGAAAGACGAGCGCAGAGGCTGCAAAGCAAGGCTAGATGACCGAGAGGATTCCGCTGCGATGACGTATCTGCTGGCTTGCGAGGTGGTCACCCAAAATGGCAGCATCGCCTGTGTCGCCGATGACGGCACGGAGTTGGATTTCGTCGGCCTCGGCTTCCGCCGTTTCGGCCAGGAGTTGGTACCAGGCCTGCAGCAATGCCTGCAGCGCTACGGCCGGCCGCGCGCCCTGGCGGTGGCGGTGGGCCCCGGCAGTTTTACCGGTTTGCGCGTCGCGGTAATCGCCATGCGCACCCTGGCCTGGCTCGAGGACCTGCCGTTGCACGCCGTGGACAGCACCGCCGCTCGTGCGGTGCAAGAAGGCCCCGGCTGCTGGTGGGTGTGGCAAAGCCTGAAACGCGACACCACATTCCATGCCTGTCATCGAGTCGACAACGACCACCTGCAGACTATCCTGCCGGTCAGCCCCTGCCTGGATGAACAACGGCCACCACAGGATGCGATTCCGGCGGAAGCCCGCGTGATCGGCGATGCCCTGGAAGTGAAAGTCGAATTGAAGGCGCATTGGGCTCTGAAGCGGACCTGCGGTAGCAGCGCGCCCCTGAGCGCCCGTGGCGTGGCCGCGGCAGCACGGTTTTTCCCGGCCAACCCCTGGGAACAGGTCCTGCCGGCCTACCATCAGGCCTCGGCACCGGAACTACAACGGCAAGCGAAGGGATCGGCATGAGCCTCCGCAGCCACATCCACATCGATTCGGCCGCTCTGCGACACAATGTCCAACAGGTGCAGCAGTGGGCCGGAACGCGCAACATTATCGCCGTGGTCAAAGCCGATGGCTACGGCCTTGGCGCCGAACGGGTGGTACCAATCTACGCCGAAGCCGGCATCCGACATTATGCTGTGGCCAATATCAACGAAGCGATCCGCCTGCGCACCATCGTGCCAGAAGCACGCTTGGTCATTTTGGGCGAGGTCCTGGCCGAGGAACGCGAACGCGTCGCGAATATCCAGGCCGAGCCCTGCGTCTCACGCCTGGAGGATGTCTGGGCCTTCGCTCGTTACGGCAGCGAGGAGCAACCCCTGGGCCTGCACTGCTTCGTCGACACTGGTATGGGACGCATGGGCTGCCTGCCGGGCGAGGCGATCGGCATCATCAGCGCCATACGCGAGCATCCACGCCTGCGCCTGACCGGCATCGGCACCCATTATCCGGAAGCCAGCGACGCCGCCTTCAGCACCCGGCAGGAGCAGCAGTTCGCCAAATTGCTAGCGGCCATCGGCCCGATCCCCGACGACTGCCTGGTACACCTGGCCAACTCCGATGGCCTGCGTCTACGCCCGACCGATTGTGGCAATTCCGCGCGGGTCGGTTTATTACTGACCGGCGTCTGCGACGACGCCGAGGCTCGCGAGCGCCTGTTGCCGGCGGTCAGCTGGCACAGCTGCATCACCCTGATCAAGGAATTGCCAGCCGGCCATCCGATCAGCTACGGCATGACCTACCACCTCAACAACGACACCATGGTTGCCATCGTTCCGATCGGCTATGCCGATGGCTACCCCACTCTGCTGTCACACAAGGCCTCGGTGCTGATCCACGGCAAGCGCTGCCCAGTACTGGGCCGGGTGACCATGGATTATCTGGTTGCCGACATCAGCGGCCTGGACCACCCACATCTGAGCGACGAGGTGATCATTCTCGGCCGCCAGGGCGAGGAACACATCCGTGCCGAGGAACTGGCACAGATGTCCGGCCTACTGAGTTATGAGATCCTTTGCAGCCTGAATAAACGCTTCCGCGAGAAATAGACCAAGACCGGTCCACGCCCCGGCGAGCACCTTACAAGTCCACCCGCCGCTCGCCCTGCAAAAAGGCCGTCAGTACGGGGCGATGCCAGGCACTGATCGCAACCCGGTCCAGCTGCGCAGCCGGCACCCGCGAGAGCGTGCGGCCGGGCTCCAGGCGCCGACAACGAGGTGGGACCTGGATGCGATAGAACCAGGCGATCAGACGGCCGCTCACCTGCAGGGTCACCGCCGGCAGGCAGGCATCCGCTGGCGGCGCCCAGCCCAGCTCCTCGTGCAGCTCCCGACACAGGCAGGCCAGGGCGCTCTCGCCTGGCTCCCGGTGGCCACCAAAGCAGGTCAAGCAACCAGCCGCATAACGACTCCGCGACTGCCGCTGTTCCAACCAAAACCGACCGCAGACATCACGCAGCAGGGCACAGCAGTAGGGCGGATACATGTCGGCAGCCTTGGTACAGCAGGCTCCGCGGCAAGATCGATCCGTTTTCTGGCTTGTAACTGCTCAGGGGCTTCGCCCCTACGGTCGATTCGCAAGCGAATCGACCGACCCCCCTGGCTTTGTCTGGGTTCTTCTGAATCTGCTTTGCAGATTCAGAGGTGGGCGGATCGGCTACGCCGATGGTATCCACCGACCACCCCTCGACGCCAGCCCCATCGCGTGCGATGGGGCCCCGAATAGGACTGGCAACTGCTCAGGCCCAATGGGCCTGAGCAGTAACCGTCAGTCAACCTTGACGGGTCCCTCAGAGATTGAATTTGGTTTGGTCCAGGCGAGCGCGTCCAAGCGCGAGACCGGCCGACCGAGGGATGGTTTTTCGGCGAAAATGGCGCGTAGCGCCGCCGAAAAACGCTCGCGCAGCGAGCGAATCCCGACCGAGGCCGAGGGGGTGTGCGACGGACGTCGCGAGGGTGCGAAGCCCCCTTTGAGGGACGCGTCAACCTTGATGGGTCCCTGACGGGTCCCTCAGAGGTCGAATTCGGGTGGACGCGCTCGCCTGGTTCTTATCGGATTCGTGCCGAATTCGACCTGTGAGGGAAGCATCAACCTTATCGCGAGTATCCAGAATCCTGTCCGTACGACGATGCGGCCAGTGTCATTACACCGCTGCTGGCGAGCGGCCGTCGCTCTGGTGTCATGGGCTTGATGCTGGCATCACAGCTGTCGATCGAAGGAACCCCCAAAAAAACCGGCACCCCGCTTGGGGCACCGGTCCGCTTCCGCTCCGTGAGGAGAGCTGTTGCTTGTTTCAGAAGCTGGCTTCGTAGCTGCCGAGCATCTTGATGTAGTTGGCGCGCTGGAAGGCCTCGACGTGACCCACCTTCTTCTGGCTCATGGCGCCCTGCATCTGTTTGACGGATTCGTATTCCTTTTCCGTCATCCAGGCAGTCAGGTCATCCAACATCACCTTGCAGTGGCCAACACCGCGGTTCAACAAGGCGCTGGCACTCATACAGACATCGGCACCGGCCAGCAGGGCCTTGGCCATGTCCTTGCCGGAGTGGATGCCACTGGTGGCGGCAAAGCTGGTGTCCAGGCGACCTGCCAGGTTGCTGATCCACAACAAAGGCAGACGCAGCTCGGCCGAGGTGCTGTAAGCCAGACGGCTGACCACTTCCAGCTCGTCCAGATCGAAATCCGGCTGATAGAAACGGTTGAACAGCACCAGACCATCGGCACCGGCAGCGACCAACTCGGTACAGGTCTGGCCGATGGAGGAGAAGAAGGGGCTGAGCTTCACCGACACGGGAATACTCACCTTGCTCTTCACAGCCTTCAGCACGTTGATGTAGCGCTGCTCCACGTCGCGGGCATCGGTGTCCTTGGCCGTGGGCAGGTAGTAGACGTTCAATTCCAGAGCGTCGGCACCAGCGTCCTGGATTTTTTTGCCGTAGTCGACCCAACCTTCGTTGGTAACGCCGTTCAGGCTGCCGATCACCGGGATATCCAATGCTTTTTTGGCCTGAGCAACCTTGTCGAGGTAGTCGGCCGGGCCGGCTTTGTACTCGGTGGGCTCAGGGAAGAAGGACAGGCTCTCGGCGTAGCTCTCGGTGCCAAACTCCATGAAATGGACCATGGAGTCGTCCTCGTGGCGGATCTGCTCTTCAAAGAGCGAGAACATCACCACAGCACTGGCGCCGGCGGCTTGGGCCTCTTTGAGGCTGTCGATGTTTTCGGATATGGGGCTCGAGGAGACGACCAGCGGGTTTTTCAGCTCGAGGCCCAGGTATTTGGTGGAAAGATCCATCGTTGATTCCTGTTTCTTTGAGGGTTGCGTAGCCACCCGAAATTCCGTTCAAGCGGCGCGAAGCGGGGGAAGCTCGAGGGGGCGCAGCCGAAAGCCCGATAGAATCGAGCAAAGCGAAATCGGGCTGAAGACATGAGCCCCCTCTGATGCGAAAGACAGGCTCAGGCCTTGGCCATCGCCTCCAGCTGCGCCCACTTGGCGTCCACTTCCTTCTGCGCCTGGACCATCAACTTCTCGGCGGTGTCGGGATTGGAACGGGTCAGCATCTTGTAGCGGATCTCGGAATAGGCGTAGTCGCGCAGAGCGATCTTTGGCTTGCGCGAATCCAGCTGGAAGGGGTTCTTGCCGTCATCCGACAGACGCGGGTCAAAGCGGAACAGCGGCCAGTGACCGGATTCCACCGCCATCTTCTGCTGATCCATACCCTTGACCATGTTGATGCCGTGAGCGATGCAGTGGCTGTAGGCGATGATCAGGCTGGGACCATCGTAGCTCTCGGCTTCGGCCAGGGCCTTCAGGGTTTGGCGAGCATTGCCGCCCATGGCGATCTTGGCGACGTAGACGTTGCCGTAGGCCATGGCCATCATCGCCAGGTCCTTCTTGCCGGCTGGCTTGCCGCCGGAGGCAAACTTGGCAACCGCACCCATGGGCGTGGCCTTGGAGGCCTGACCACCGGTGTTGGAGTAGACCTCGGTATCCATGACCAAAACGTTGACGTTGTCGCCAGAGGCCAGGACGTGATCCAAACCGCCGTAGCCAATGTCATAGGCCCAACCGTCACCACCCATGATCCAGACCGAACGTTTGACCAGATTCTCGACCACGCTCTTCAGCATGGCCACCTTCTGATCACCATTGGCGGCATCGAGCTTGGTCTTGATCTGGGCAACGCGGGTGCGCTGCGCTTCAATACCGGCTTCGTCGGACTGATCAGCTGCCAGCACCGCCTTCACCAGATCGTCACCGATGATCTGCGACAGTTCTTGGCAGAGATCGCGAGCGATCTGGGTCTGCGTATCCACCGCCAGACGCAAGCCCATACCGAATTCGGCATTGTCCTCGAACAAACTGTTGGACCAGCTGGGACCGCGACCGTCGGCATTGAAAGCCCAAGGTGTGGTGGGCAGATTGCCACCATAGATGGACGAGCAACCAGTGGCGTTGGCGACCAGCATGCGATCGCCGAACAGCTTGGAGACCAGCCCCACATACGGGGTTTCGCCGCAGCCGGCGCAGGCGCCGGAGAATTCGAACAGCGGTTCCAGCAGCTGCTGGCCCTTGACCGTATCGCTCTTGACCGCGTTGCGGTCGTTCCAGGGCAGCTGCTCGAAGAAAGCGATATTTTCGCGGATTTCCGGCAGCTTGCCCAGGTCGTGATGCACCATGTTGATGGCCTTGCGACCGGCGTTCTCCTTGTCCTTGGCCGGGCAGGCTTCCACGCACAGGCCGCAGCCGGTGCAGTCTTCGGCGTAGATCTGCAGGGTGTAGCGCTGATCGGCGTCGACGTTCTTGCCCACCAGGCCGGCTTCCTTGAAGCTGGCCGGCTTGCTGGCGCTGTCAGCGGAGGCGTATTCCTTGCAACGGATCACCTGATGCGGGCAGACCACCGAGCAGTTGCCGCACTGGATACAGACGTGCTCGTCCCATTCCGGCACGAACTGGGCGACATTGCGTTTCTCCCATTTCGTGGTGCCGGTTGGGAAGGTGCCATCAACCGGCATCTTGGACACCGGCAGGTCGTTGCCGTTGTCGACCATGAGCACCGCGGTGACATCCTTGACGAATTGCGGCGCCTGATCACTGACCACCGGCGGCATGACATGCGTGCTGTCAACCTTGCTGGGCACACTGACCTGATGCAAGTTGGCGATGGAAGCGTCGACCGCAGCGAAATTCTTCTGGACGATCTCCGGGCCCTTCTTGCCGTAGGTCTTCTCGATCGCCTTCTTGATCTTGTCGATCGCCTCGTCCTTGGGCAGCACGCCGGAAATGGCGAAGAAGCAGGTCTGCATCACGGTGTTGATGCGGTTGCCCATGCCGTTGTCCTGGGCCACCTGATAGGCATCGATGACGTAGAATTTCAATTGCTTGGCCAGGATGGTCTCCTGCACTCCCTTGGGCAGCGTGCTCCAGACCTGGTCGGCCGGCACCGAGGTGTTGTACAGGAACACCGCACCCTTGGTCGCAAATTTCAGCATGTCCACCTGTTCGATGAACACGGTCTGATGGCAGGCGATGAAATTCGCGCTCTGGATCAGATAGGTACTGCGGATCGGCTTGGGGCCGAAGCGTAGATGGGAAATGGTACGCGAACCGGACTTCTTGGAGTCGTAGACAAAGTAGCCCTGAGCGTAGTTCTCGGTCTCGTCACCGATGATCTTGATGGAGTTCTTGTTGGCACCAACGGTGCCGTCAGAACCCAGACCGAAGAACATGGCGCGGACGACGTCGTCACCTTCGGTGATATATTCTTCCACGTCCAGGCTGCTACCAGAGACGTCGTCGATGATGCCAACGGTGAAATGGTTCTTGCCAGCGCCAGTGGCATTGTCGTACACGGCCTTCATCATGCCTGGCGTGAATTCCTTGGAACTCAGACCATAGCGGCCACCCAGCACCTTGATGTGGCGGTCCGACTGCTCCATCAGGGCGGTGATCACGTCCTGATACAGCGGCTCACCGGCGGAGCCGGGCTCCTTGCAACGGTCCAGCACGCTCAGCGTCTTGCAGCTGGCAGGGACGCTCTTCATGAACAGCTCGCCATCCCAGGGGCGATACAGGCGGACCATGATCATGCCCACCTTGCCACCAGCGGCGTTCATGGCGTCGATCGCCTCCTTGGCGGTTTCCGCACCACTGCCCATGAGCACGCTGACCTGCTCGGCATCGGCAGCGCCGTAATATTCGAAGACATTATATTGCCGACCGGTGGCCTTGGCGAATTCGTCCATGCAGTCCTGGACGATGCCGGGCACAGCGGCGTAGAAGGAATTGACGGTCTCGCGACCCTGAAAATACACGTCGGGATTCTGCGCGGTACCGCGCACCACCGGCTTTTCCGGATTCAGGGCGCGCTGCCGATGCGCAATCACCAGCTCGTCATCGGTCAGCTGCCGGATGTGTTCGTCGGACAGCAGCTCGATCTTGGAGACCTCGTGCGAGGTGCGGAAACCATCGAAATAATGCAGGAAGGGCACGCGGCTCTTCAGGGTGGCCATCTGCGAAATCATCGCAAAGTCCTGGGCCTCCTGCACCGAGCAGCTGGAGAGCATCGCGAAGCCGGTCATGCGGGCGCTCATCACGTCGGAATGATCGCCGAAGATCGACAGCGCCTGCGCCGCCAGGGAGCGGGCCGACACGTGGAAGACCGTGCAGGTAAGCTCGCCAGCGATCTTGTACATGTTCGGCAGCATCAACAGCAGGCCCTGGGAGGCGGTGAAGGTGCTGGTGAGGGCACCGGCCTGCAAGGAGCCGTGTACGGCGCCAGACGCGCCGCCTTCGGACTGCAGCTCGCGCACGAGGGGGATTTGGCCCCAGATGTTGCGCTTGCCCTCGGCCGACCACTGGTCGGCCCATTCGCCCATGTTGGACGAGGGGGTGATGGGATAGATAGCGCACACCTCGTTGGTGCGGAAGGCAACGCGGGCGACCGCCTCGTTGCCGTCAATGCATGCCATTTGTGCCATGGCCGAATCTCCGTTGCAAATGATTCGCAAGAACAGCAGTGTTCTGTCACGAATACGTGGGAAGAGCTGAAGGGCAGCAAGGGTAGAGGCCGCTGCACAAAGGCAAATTGGCAAATTTCCAAATCGACCATCGCAAGCCCCTGGTAGAACCCCTCGTTGGCTTGGTTATGCGCAGAATGAATACCAGGCCACCGCTCTCAGGGTGCGGCTTTGCCGCTTATTGCCTGATTCGACGAATCGATTACAGTAAAAGCTTGCGCACTATTGGCACCCAGAAGCCAAAGCGGCCCGCTCATTAGAAGCTGAGCGCGCAAAAACTTCGAGCAGAAAAAGTTGTTTTTGCGGGCTCAGCTTCGGGGTCCGAGGGGCCTGCCCCTCGATGTAAGAGCAAAAACCGGGCGCCGACCGATACGATTGAACCCGCGGGTTCCGGGCGGCGCCCGGTTTGTATCCTGAACGATCGATCCCCGACCATAAAAACAGCCGGATGCCCGCAGGCATCCGGCTGTTTTGCGATAACACCGCCAGTTTCAGTTGCTGGGCTCGAGCACCCTCAGAGCGTCGATCTCAATAAAGCGGGGGCCACAGCCGCACTCCTCGTCGTAGCTGGCCAACACACCGATGACGTCGACCGTGTCGCCCACAGCAACCGCCACATCTTCCGGCAGGGCTGTGACCACCAGCGGCTTGCTATCATTCACCAGCAAAATCCAGACGCTGGAATCGGGCAACTCGACCAGATCGAGCATACCGACGATCGCCGGCGGCTCCGGCTCGTCCTGGACCGGTTCGATGGCAACCAGTTCGACGGCGATCACCTGATTCATACTGCTGTACATACAGGCCTTCCACCGCCAGGCCGGCTTCCCGCAGCCGCTTCGGCAGATGCCGGGGCGTGATAAATCCGATATCAGCGGCGCGGATCAGCCACTCGTCGCCGTTGTCCGGTGACAGAACCTGTACTTCCCTGGTGAAGGCGATCAGTTCGGGCTCCAGATCCGGCTCGATGCGATGGATATCCACCAGAGAGACGGTGCGGAATTCGTCCGTATCCTCCGCTTTTTCCAGTGCCAAACCGGCCACCGGCAGACCGGCCACCTGAAAGGCTCTCGGCATGTTCACTGGTAGCAGGGCCTCGCCACTGAGCTCGTCCAGGATCAACCAGACCGGCTCAGGATCCTCGGGATCCTCGCCCTGGTCGACATCGTCTTCGTCCGCATCGATCGTCGCCAGTACGGTCACCACACCCTGGAAAGCGAAGGCCTCGGGTTCATCAGTCGGCGGCTCAGCGCCCTCGTCCGGATCGCTTGGTGGTGGGAGCAGTTACGCCAAAAAAAACCCCTACGCAGGCGCAGGGGCGTCCGGCCGTGAACCGGATCAATCAATTGGCCAGCAGTCTAGCCGCCATTGTAAGCACGTAATGAAGCCGCAATGGCAATTCGGTGAAGACCTCGGCGGGCCCCTTGCTTGCACCTTGGCAGGCGCATCTAGCCACCACCATGCTGCAACCATGGCCCGTCTGCTCAGCGATGCACGTTGCGTCCACCATCCGGAACGTCCTGGCTATGCTCTCTGCCAGCAGTGTCGGGCCGTGGTCTGTCAGGAATGCGCCACCAGTCACAACGGCGCCCTGCATTGCCCACGCTGCCTGGCCGCCGGGCAACAGGCGGCGCTGGCGCTGGCGTGGTGGGACCGCCCCTGGCTGCATGCCGTAGTGGCGATCGCCTGCTTTGCCGCGCTAGCCCGAGTCCTGCCGTGGATGCTGGCGCTGTGGCTGGGAGTGATGCGCGCATGAATGCGCGCATTCGTCATCGTGCGGTCGACCTACTGGACGATGCCGGCCGGGCCGTACAGCAGCACTGGTCACGCGAACTTGGTTGGCTCTGGCTGTGCGAACTACCGCTGAGCGCCTGCCTGCTGACCATCAGCAGCCATATCCTGGCGGCCGGATCGCGAGGCCTGGATGCCGTCCATCACGATGCGGATCTGCTGCTGATCGCCCTCGCCGGTCTGCTGCTGGCCATTTATGGTCAGGCCCGCTTCGCTCAGGCGGTGGCCGGTGACCGGGGCCGACGGCCGGCGACGACGCTCCACCTAGGCTGGCAACGCTACCTGCTGCAGCTGGCGCTGCAGGGCCTGATCTATCTGGCTGGCAGCATCGCCGCCTTCACCTTGCTGCCCGCTGTGCTGTTGCCCTGGCTCGCGCCACTGGGCATCGCCTGCGGCACCCTGTCGCCCACACCGTCGCTGCGCAAGCGGCGCTGGGCGGCTTGGCGACGGAACAAGATACATTAAACCCATGAAACCTTCGCGCTCGCGCTCGTCCGCCAAAAGCCCCCAGCACGGCCCAAGGACACATGAAGGCCAACAATCACTATCTCATTACGGACGTCAGACATCACGTCAGCACGCAACAAGGCAGACCATTTTGACATCCGTACTGTCGACTCTCTGTATACCTAGCCATTACCCACAAGTCTTTCTTCTCGCTTTTTTCCTCTCGCCAAGGCACCAAGACCGCAAAGATATTCTTCGTTCTTGGTGCCTTGGCGAGAGGTATCCAAACGGATTAACGATTCAACGGCTGATCAAGCATTTTCCGCGTTCTACGCGCGAGAAATATGAGAGAGACGGCGATCGGATTTGTGGGTAATGGCCAGCTCTGTATACTGGCCATAGCACTGGCAGAGGACCAAAGCACCAAGCACTGCTGTCTTGTTTTCCATAAAAATGGTGACTTCTGGGAAGGCACGCTCCATGCAACGAGCAATCGCCTTTACTCGCAGGAGCTGATCAACAACTCAGAAATCGACCCCCTGGAGAATCGTCTGCTGACGGTCGCCAAAACCAACGGCCGCCCCATCGGGCGGCCGTTGGCGCTCCCAAAACCGGCGGCCGGCCTCAGTCCAAGGTATGCCCAACCTTGATGGTGACCTGCCAATGCGCCGCCTGGCCATTTTCGAGATGGCCGCGGGTGCTGACCACTTCGAACCAACGCATGTTTTTCACCAGAGTGCCGGCTTTGGCGATGGCGTTTTTGATCGCCTGATCGCTGCCCTCGGGACTGGAACCGGTGATTTCGAGATTGCCGTAGATATGATCGGCCATGAGTGCTCCTTTGCTGTTGTGCGCGCTAACGCGCGCTAACGTGAGCCGCCGGAGATGACGGCTCGCTTCAGTTTGGACAACGCTGCCGGTATGTCGATCTCCTTGGGGCAGGCTTCCATACAGTTGAACACCAGGTGACAGCGCCACAGGCCGTCACGACTGTTGACCTGGTTCAGCCGCTCGGTGGCCGCCTCGTCGCGGGAGTCAGCAACGAAACGCCAGGCTTTGAGCAGTGCTGCCGGACCCAGGTAACCGTCGTTCTTCCAGAAACTGGGGCAGGACGAGGTGCAGCAACCGCACAAGATGCACTTGGCGGCATCCTCCATCTGCTCGGCATCGCCCTGGGATTGCAGCCGCTCCTTGACCGGAGCCGGTGAGTGATTGACGAAATACGGTACGATGGCACGGTACTTGTGGAAGAAATGTTCCATGTCCACCACCAGGTCCTTCACCACCGGAAAACCAGTCAGCGGCGCGACCTCGATCACATCACCGGAAATATCCTTCACCAGAGTCTTGCAGGCCAGACGAGCCGCGCCCTGGATGAACATGCCACAGCTGCCGCAGACCGCGTGGCCGCAGGACCGACGAAAACTCACCGAGCCGTCCTGCTCCCATTTGATGCGGTTCAGCGCGGTGAGCACCCGCTCCATGGGCGAACATTCCAATTGGAATTCCTGCCAATGGGGTTTTTCGTCTCCAGGGCGATAGCGGGCAATGCGGAAGGTCTTGATGCTCATGGCGATCTCGATGTTGGGCCGCCTGCGGCGTGCCGTTGACAGTTCACGGTGGACCGTCTGAAGATCCACACCTGACCAATTAATATTTGCGTTCTTTGGGTTTCATGCGGTCCATCAATTCGCTGTCCCAGCCATCCTCGGCATGTTCATTGATCAAATAGACCGGGGCAAATTCCAAGCTGATGCTGCCGTCCTCGTTCTGACTGGCATAGGTGTGCTTCAACCAATTGGCATCGTCGCGTGGCATTTTCTCGCCATCCGGGCCGTCGGTGCGCAGATGCGCGCCACGGCTTTCGGTGCGGACCAGAGCGCCTTCGATCTGGGCCAGGGAGAAGTCGATCATGAAACCGACCTCGATGGTCTCCAGCAGGTCGGTATTGAACACCATGCCGGCATCGTCGATACCGACGTTCTGGAACCGAGCACGCAATTCCATGACCTGCTCGCGGCATTCGCGCAGGCCCTGGTCGGTACGTTGGACGGAACATTTCTCCATCATCACGTTGGCCAGTTCCTCATGCAGTTGACCATGGCGCTCCTTGCCGCCGCCGTTTTTCAACTGTTCGATATCCGCCAGCATCCGGGCATCGGCATGGTCGGGCAGACCACCCAGGTCGATGCTGTCAACGTTCTTGGCAACGTGCAAGCCAACCCGGCGACCAAATACCACCAGGTCCAAAAGCGAATTGGTGCCCAGACGATTGGCGCCGTGGACGCTGACGCAGGCGCATTCGCCAGCGGCGTATAAACCCTCGACCAGATCGCCCTGGGCGTTGCGTTTAACGCGACCATCGGCGTCGGTGGGGATACCACCCATGATGTAGTGCGCGGTCGGCATCACCGGCACCGGCTCCTCCCATGGTTTGATCCCCAAGTAGGTGGTGGCGAAGTCGGATATTTCCGGGAGCTTTTTCATCAGTTCGTCTTTGCCCAGATGCATCAGATTCAGATGTACCCAGTCGTCCTTGCAAATACGGCCGCTTTTCTGCATGCCGCGGCCCTCCAGGACCTCTTTGTACATGCACTGCGCCACCATGTCGCGCGGCGCCAGGTCTTTGACCGTCGGTGCGTAGCGTTCCATGAAGCGCTCGCCGTTGACGTTGGTCAGGTAACCGCCCTCGCCGCGCGCGCCCTCGGTGACCAGGATCCCCAAGCCAGCCAGGCCAGTGGGGTGGAACTGGACGAATTCCAGGTCTTCCAGTGGCAGCCGATTGCGCAGGAACACACCGAAGGCATCGCCGGTATTGGCCTGGCAATTGGAGGTGGTGGCAAAATTCTTGCACGAACCGCCGGTAGCGACCACCACCACCTTGGCATGCACCGTGTGCACTTCGCCGGTCAGCATGTCGTAGGCGATCACGCCCAGAACCTTGCTACCGTCGTCATTCAGAACCAGATCCAGGACCTGGAATTCGGCGTAGAAATGCACGTTCTGCTTGACGCATTGCTCGTACAGGGTGTGCAGGATCACGTGCCCGGTGCGATCGGCGGCGTAGCAGGCGCGGCGTACGGCGCGCTCGCCGAAATGACGGGTGTGCCCGCCAAAGGGCCGCTGTGCGATGCGGCCCTCGGGAGTTCGCGAAAAAGGGACACCCAAGTGTTCCAGTTCGTAGATGGTCTGCGGCGCATCGTAGGTCAGGATCTTCTGCGTATCCTGATCCCCCAGATAATCGCCACCTTTGACCGTGTCGAACCAGTGCCACAGAGGCTGATCCTCCTCCTCGTTGCCGAGCGCGGCGCCGATACCGCCCTGAGCAGCACCGGTGTGGCTACGGGTCGGAAACAGCTTGCTCATCACCGCAACATCGGCCTTGGTGCTGGACCAGTAGGCAGCATACAGACCGGCGGCACCGGAGCCGACAATGACAACATCATGCGAGAGGATCATGCGGACAAACTCCGTATCAGGGCAGCTTCAATGCAACTGGGCGCTATAGGACGAGATGGCATGCAACGTACCCGTTGGCTCGCTGCGAGCCGCGGCATTCGCCTGGCGGACATTCAGCGCCCAGATCGCAAATTCGTAACGGCTGGAAAAAATCTGCTGCCGATCGCGCTCTTCAACCGAAACCGGTTGCTGAGCCCGAGCCCAGGCCTCAAAGGCGCGGCCGCCGGCCTTGACCAAGTCGACAGCATGACGGTCATTCTTAGCCACCTCACCACAGTTGCCGAACACCGCTGCCAGATCTTCCGGCGGATTATGGGTATGATGCTCCAGATAATGCGCCAACAGATGCAGTTCGCGCATGGGCTCACGGAAATCGTATTCGACGCTGAGCGCTGGCGGATTGCCGGCACTGGCGCCTGCCGCAAAGCCTTGCTGCGCGTACCATTCCTTGACCACTCCCAGTCGCGGCGCGCTGGCGATGTTGAGCACCGCCACGGTCACGAAATACACGCCGATGCTCCAACAACCGACAGTCAGAATATTGCGCCACAACTGCCTGGGGCAGTAGTCGGCGATGATCCCCACCAGACCATTGATGCCGTGGTACAAGGCCATGGCGATGAACACCACGTAGTAGGCCTGCCACAGCCGGTTGTCCATGCGCGCGGCCACGGTCAGACCAGTGGATACAGCATCGCTGGTGAAGTGCTGCATGCCGAAGTGGACGAAAGCCAGCACGATCAACAGCACGGCGCTGACGCGTTGCAGTAGCCATTGGGTATTGCCAGCACGGGACGAGACGTAAGGGCGCATGATCAAGAAGCTCCGGGCAGGGCATGATCGACGAATAGCGGCTGCACGTTGGTATGCAGAATCAGCGGGATGCTGCCGATCAGCAGCAACACCAGCACCAAGGCACAAGCCAACCAGAACAGGCGCTTGGACAGCTGGCTCCGCTCCAAGACGAAGTCCACCAGCAGTAAGCGCATGCCGTTGAGGCCATGGAAGAGCAAGGCGGCAAACAGGGCGATTTCACCCAGCTTGAAGTCTGGCTCCTGCATCCGCCGGATCATCAGATCGTAGGCCGCCGGATCACTGGCCGTGGCCTTCATCACCGACAGGATGTGGAAAAACAGGAATACCAGCAGGGCCAAGCCCGAGACGCGATGCAGGACAAAGGCCAGACTGCCAGTAAAGTATCGGTAGCTTCCGCCCATTTGAGCGGGTATCCATTGCGTCAGGACGGCGCGCCAACCGCGATCGGGGTGATACATGGACTCAGATCCTCATGACTGGGAGACTGGCTGGGCCGGGCAGCATGAACGACCGGCTCGCACGGCAAGGCCCTTTTGCAGGTGATTCGCAGCTACAGCTTGCAGCTTTCCAGACCACTCCGGCAGGAGCAATCGCTATGAGTATAAACTCGAACGAGCACCTTCGCAGGCCCATTTTGTTGGTGGGTGGAGCGCCACAGGTGGATCTGGACGCGGTCCGCTACCTGAGCGTACACGCCACCGGCACCACCGCCTGCCGGCTGGCCAACCGTCTGCCAGAAGCCGAACTGCTGCTCAGCTATAACGCCAAGCCCGGCATCGCTGCCAAGCGATATCGCCGCCGTGCCGAGCTGGACGAACAGGTCCAACACTGGGCCCAGGCCCATCCCGGCGGCCTGATCGTCATGTCGGCTGCGGTCAATGACTACCAACTGGAGCGCATCCAGGTCGAATCAGACGGCACCCGCATCGACATCGCCGCCAGCGGCAAGGTCCCCTCCGGCGCCGACCGCATCCATCTCCAGTTGCAACCAGCACCCAAGCTGGTGGATCAGCTCCGCCAGGAATGGGGCTTCCATGGGCATCTGGTCGCCTTCAAATACGAGAGCGTCCGTAGTGTGATCGACAGCGCCAAGGCCCTCCTGCATCGCATCGACGCCAGCCTGGTGGTAGCCAACAGCATTGATGGTTCAGTCCAGGCCCTGGTGGAGCGCGATAGCATCGCCTGGGCCGACAACCGCGAGGTGCTGGTCACCGAACTGGCCAAACGCATCGCGCATTTGGCGGAGGAAGCCCCATGATGAGTCTCCGACAACTGATGCAGGAAGCACGCAGCTGTCGCCGCTTCCTTCCAGAACCGGCAGTCAGCCACGAGCAACTGATCACCCTGATAGACTGCGCGCGTCTGGCCCCCTCCAGCGGCAACTTGCAACCGCTGCGCTATCGCCCGATCACCGGCACCGACTGCCAGCGGGTGCTACCCTGTCTGCAGTGGGCGGCCCTGATGCCAGAGTGGGCCGGGCCGCAACCGGAAGAGCAACCCACCGCCTACCTGCTACTGTGCACCGCCAACGAAACACCAGCGCCTATGGACGTCGGCATCGCCGCCGCCGTGCTGCAGCTTGCCGCACACGAAACCGACCTGGGCGCCTGTATGTTTCAGAATGTGGACCACAAACGCCTGCACCACGAACTCCAGCTACCCGACGACTACAGCGTCCGTCTAGTCATGGCCTTCGGTCACCCCGCCGAAATCCGGCAATGCGCCGAGGTCAGCGCCGCCGACGGCCTGGCCTACTGGCGCGATCACGACGGCGTACACCACGTGCCGAAACTGCGGGTCGAGGATGTGGTTATCTGAGCTGTCTGCGACCGACGGCGCTCAGAAGGCATGCCCAAACAACGCCAAGGCATGGAAGATCACGCCATACTGGTCTTCTGAGGCGATGTCCGATTCCTCGATCAATAATTCGGTGCTGAATCGGATATCCTCGCGATTGTCTGGCCACCAGCAGCCGGTGAGGCTGGTCTGCCAGTATTCGCCGTCCACCAGCCCGAGGCTGCTACGCAGATCATTGTCCCAGGTTTCGGCCTGGCGCCTGGCGACCAGGGCCAGGGAATAGGGTGCCTGGAAATGATAGCGGACCGCCCCCAGCAGGGATGACTGCTCGGCGTTGGGGCTGTTGGCGTAGGCGATATCGCCAGCGGCCTGCCAGCCGATCTCGCTACCCCAGGTCAGATTGGCGCTGATCAACCAGATGTCACCCTGGTTGCCATCTTCAAGATCGGTGGCGGCACCAACATCGTAATAGCCGCTGGTGGCGTAACCCCAGCGTTCGCTCTGCCAGCTCCATTCAAAGCCGTAAGCCAAGTCGGCCGGCTCCTTGCTGGGAGCCGGCACCGATGGCACCGAGGCCTCATCCGCGGCGTACAGACCCAGCACGCCGCCGTTGTCGAATTCCCGGGTCAGGCCCAAGGCCTCGACGTTGTCCTGGTTATAGACCAGGGGATCAGAGATACTCCAGCGCTCGGACGCGGTATGCCAATGCAGGCCGTACCAGGCGGGCATGCGACCCAGGGCGATGACGTAGCGATCCCAAAACCGATAGCGCACCTGGGCTTCATCCAGCGTCAGGTCCTGCGGCGCATCGGTTTCCACGTGCACCACGCTGCGCGCCGCCAAGCCGATGGGGGCCAGATTGAAATCCATGCCGATGTCGGCCGCAGCCCAGAAATCGGTGCTGCCCTCGTCGTCTTGATCCAGGTAGCTGGCGGTGCTTTCCGCCAGCATATCCAGGGCGGCCGTACCGCCGGCGAAGGAAGATTCGGCAGCGGTCAGCGACCATGGTGTCAGTACGATGAGCATTCCGGGCAAGCACTTCACGGCAGATCTCCCTGCACAGACACGGTGAGGTCGGTTTGATTGCCGCGGGCATCGGTCAAGGTCTCGGTGGCACTGGTGCCGAGTCGAATCTGCTCGATGGCCAGATTCAGGGCCCAGTCGGTGCGGCTACCGCCGGCGCCGTCGGAAACCGCTTCGTCGCTCTGGAAGACCAGTTCTGCCGTATCGATTTGGATCGACAACGGCGTTACCGTAACATGGTCCTCCGCTGACGGCTGCTCATCCGGCGGCAGAATACCACCTTCGGCGGGACGTCGAAAACCGTCGTGGTCGTCTTCGCAGCCGGTCAGGACCAGCAGCCCAATGCCCATCGTCACCATGATGATCCATTTCATTGGTCGGCTCCTGTCACCTGCCCCAGTTGCAGGGAAATGCGTTCGCGACGGCCATCATCAGCGATAAACAGCAGGTCGATCTGCTGCAGGCTGTCCGGCACGGCGACGCTGATCTGAAACATGCCGGCAACCGGCTGAGTGCTGCTGCTGCCCAGTTGGATACGCGTGATAGTGTTGGACACCCGCCCCTCCAGTCGCAGCCAGACCTGGGCCGTGGGCGCGGTGGCATCGTTGTCGACGGTAATCGCGGTCTGGGCCTGACTGCCACGACCGCTACGGACAATGGCCAGGGTGAAACGACCATCGGGCAGACGAAGACTGCTCGGCCAGCGCCAGGTGCCCTGGCTATCCGCGGTCGCGCTGCCGATCTGGCTGCCATCCACCTGGATGGCGACACTACTGCCCGGCGCCGAGCTTCCCTGCAAGGCCGGGGAGGTGGTATTGCCGATCGAGACACCGTTACTACTACTGAAGACGTCAGCCACATTGTCAAAGGACGGTGGCACCAACACCGTGATCAGCGAGCCATAACCACGACCTGCCGCGTTGTCGGCGTAAGGCCAGATGCGATACAAGCGTCCGGCCAGCAACGTCGCGCTGGTCGCGGCAAAATTACCATCCGCGACCAGATCGGTTTCGGCCTTCGAGACATCGTCACTGCTGGTGCTGATGAGAAAACCACGCTTACTGATACTGCGACCGCCATCATACGAAACGGTCGCGCTCAGGCTGAGGGTTGCAGCGATGGCGGCTGTGCCTGATTGCGAAGCGCTGGTAATCAGTGGTACTGCGGCCGATTCATCAGCATCGGCAATCCCATCGCCATCGCTGTCCTCGCTGGTGGGGTCGAGCCCCTGCCGATACTCATCGCTGTCGGAAACGCCATCACCATCGGCATCGCCGCTACCATCGCTGGTGGTGGTGTCACCGAAATACCTGCGCTCCCAATCATCGGGCAGGTTGTCGCCATCGGCATCGGAGCTGTCGGTGGGATTGGGATCGATGCCGTCGCTAATGCCGTCACCATCGCTGTCGGAATTGGTGGGATCAGAACCATTCGTCTGCTCGGTACCGTCAGGCACATTGTCATCATCACTGTCCGAGTCGGTGGGATCAGTGCCCAGCCGTGCTTCATCCGCATCGCTAATGCCATCACCATCGGCATCGCCGCTACCATCGCTGGTGGTGGTGTCACCGAAATACCTGCGCTCCCAATCATCGGGCAGGTTGTCGCCATCGGTATCGGTCGAGCTGTTCGGGTTGGGATCATCGCCATCGGAAACACCGTCACCATCGCTATCGGGATCTGTGGGGTCGCTTCCCTGGCTCTGCTCGGCACCGTCCGAGACACCGTCATCATCACTGTCGGGATCCCGCGGATCGCTACCAGCGTCCTGCTCGTCACCATCAGACAAACCATCGCCATCGGCATCGCCGCTGCCGTCCACCAGCGTGCTGCCACCGAAGTGTTCCTGTTCCCAATCATCGGGCAGACCATCGCCATCGCTGTCGGTACTGCTGTTCGGGTTGGGATCATCGCCATCGGGAATGCCATCGTCGTCAGCATCCGGATCGGCTGGCGCGCTGTCATCGCCATCACCAAGTCCGTCACCGTCACTGTCGAAATGATGCGGATCGGTACCATTCGCCTGCTCTTGGCTGTCGGTGCTACCGTCACCATCGGCGTCACCACTGCCATCGCTGCCGCCAAGGCCGCCAAAATGCTCTTGCTCCCAGTCGTCGGGCAGGCCATCGCCATCGCCATCGGTGGCGGTGGTCGGATTGGGATCGTCGGCATCGCTCACGCCGTCACCATCGCTGTCGGTTTGAGTGGGATCGGTACCGGCGTCCTGTTCCTCGTCGTCCTGAATGGAATCGTCGTCGGTGTCGATGTTGTCGGGATTGGTGCCCTGATTATCTTCATCCAGATCGCTGATGCCATCACCATCGCGATCGCCTTGGATGGGAACCAGGTTGGCATTCGCGGATACGGTCTCGCCATCGGCATCGATCACCTGCAGCTGATAGGCACGGCTGCTGGCGACGCTGCTGGCAGTACTGCGATAACTCAAGGCCTGCAACAGGGCGGTGCAGGAGGTATCGCTGATGCCGACCACCCGGATATCATCGATATACATGGTCGAACCCACCGCGCGGCCGCCGGTGGAATCGATGGTGCCCAGGCGAAAACGGAAGCGCAGTTGGCTGCTGCCCACCGGCAGCACCAGTTCGGTCTGTTGCCAGCTGTCATCATTGCCACTGGCCTCGAACAGGGTCGTCGTGGTACCACCGGCTTCGTCGATCAATTGCGCCCGGACATCGTAGTCGTCCTCGGACTGCAAGGCTCGCCAGTGCAAAATGATACGGTCACCAGCAGCAGCTGTGAAGGGCTCACTGGTCACCTCGGGCCCATAGGCGCTGCCGTAGGCTTCGGCCACCAGCCCCTCGACCCGCAGACGCAAACCGTAACTGCCGCTGCGGGCTGCTTCGCCAGCTACCGAGGCCACCTGGCTGATAACATCACCGTTGTCATTTTCCACCGTATCATCGACACCCCACCCCGTCAGATCACCGGTCTCGAAACCGGCGTTGTCCGGCGGATCGATGCTCTGATCAAGAAAATCGATCCGGAGCTGTCCGCCGGAGCCATTCTGACTGGCATCGATACGGCCAAAGAGACTGGTATCGGTTCCAGTACCGATGGCAACGTCGCTCCCCTGCACGGAAATGGCGCCATCCTGCTGCGGGTTGGCAGCGGAGAGCACACCAAAGACATCATCGCTGGTGGCGTCAGTCAGCTGCAGCAGCACCGCACCACCGGCAAAACCGCTCTGATCGGCGTTAGCCACGGTGACGTTGGCATCCAGGGCCACGGCATCGATCCGAACGGAAAAATTCAGATCATCCAGACCCGACAGCACGGGGTCGGCCGCGACCAAAGCCGCGGCCAAAAACAGTAAGAGAAGGCTTCGCATGGCAGCACCTCGTCCCATAAGGGTCACGCGGCACTATACCCCACGTCCATCATCCTTGGCAAGTTGATGTCCATAATCTTGGTTATTCCGGGTAGCGCTCCTTCCACGCTTCCACCCAGGCCAGAATGCGTTCGCGGTGGGCTTTGAGCAGGATCGTGCCGCCCACCAAACCCATGCCCACCGCCAGGATCAACGCGCCCAGCAGGCTCATCCGGAGGCCGCGCTCGAGTTCATGCAAGCCATGATAGGTCAAACTGCCCAGACCAACCAGCACGGCCGCCCAGGCGGCAAAAAAGTAGGCCCGCAGCCGGATAAAGCTGGCCGCAAGCAACAGGATCAGACCGGTCAGCAAGAGCAGAATACTGACCAGCAGCTGCCGATCAGCGCATACCAGGCGGTGATGCCCAGCATCAGGCTGAGGGTACCCGTCAGGTAATCGCCTTCGGCTTTGGCGCTTCCGGCAGTCGACAGCGCCGCGTGTGGTACTCGGCCGCCGCCTGCAGACGCCGCCGGAAGACCTCCTGCCACAGGTGGCCATCGCTGCCCAAGCCCAGAGCCGCAAGCTACTGGCTGGAATCCTGCTGCTGGTCCGTCTCCGACAGAAACACCTGAGCCGCCGCCGGATCGATCAGGCCGCGAGGCATTAACTGGGCAAGTGCCATTGCCTGGTTGATCGTATCCATAGGGCGATGCATGGTGCACCAGCTCAGCTCGGTGTAACAAGATGGCCAGGCGATGGCAGGCTCTTTGTGCTCGTGCTCTGGGCGCTTGGTCGCCGTCAGCCAGCGGCAACCTTGCCCGTGGGCAAGGGCGCCAAGGCCAAACTGCTGTGCTCGCCACGCTGGTGCAGATGCTCACCCAAGGCCGCAATCATGGCGCCATTGTCGCCGCAATGGCGGGGCTCGGGCAGAATCACGTCCAGATCATCGCAGATGGCCAAGGCAGCGCGCAGGCCCCGGTTGCAGGCGACGCCGCCACCAACCACCACCCGGCGCAAAGCCTGCTGCTGGGCCAGCAGGCGAAGCTTGCCGACCAGGCAATCGACCACCGCCGCCTGGAAACTGGCTGCGGCATCGCGCTTGCCGGCGGCATCCACTTGCAGCGCCTGTTCGCCACGCGGCCCGCGCAGTTGATACAAGAACGCGGTTTTCAGACCGGCAAAACTCAGCCGAGCCGTGTCATCCCGTAAGAAACTGCGTGGCAAGCGATAGGCCTTCGGATTGCCTTCGGCGGCCAGGGCATCGATCAGCGGACCACCGGGGTAACCGAGTTCCAACACGGCAGCGGCCTTGTCGAAGGCTTCACCGGCGGCGTCATCAATGGTGCCACCCAACAGCTGCAACTGACCCGGCGCCTCGCAGCGATAATAATGACTATGCCCGCCAGAAGCGACCAGCCCCAAAAAGGGATAGCGCAGATCGTCCCGTCCCAGCTGTGCAGCAGCCAGATGCGCCTGGATGTGATGCACCGCCACCAACGGTACAGCCAAACGCGCCGCCAACACCTTGGCCGCGGTCACGCCGCAGATCAGACTGCCGATCAGACCCGGCCAGGCGGTTACCGCGACCACATCGACGTCCGTCAACTGACACCCGGCTTGTCGAAGCAGGCGCTCGATCAGCGTCGGGAATGCCGCCACATGACCCCGCGCCGCCAATTCCGGCACCACACCACCCCAGGCCGCCATATCGTCGGCCAGGCTGGCCACATCCTCGGCCAAGACCTGCCGCCCATCGGCCACCAGCGCAACGGCGGCCTCGTCGCAAGACGATTCGATACCCAATACCACGCTCATGCCGGTATCCTGAATGCGAAGCTGGAGAGACAAGACGATGCCTGCTTACAGCCCACCGACATCATCCAGACGGAATCGAATACCAAAATATTCATCGTAATCGGTGCCGCTGTCATGGTACAGGCGTTCATAGCACAGACCCAATTGCCCATCGATCATCTGACGATCGAGTTCCACCCGCCAGGCATCAAGGCTGCGACCACCGTCTTTGAAGGTCAGATCCAGACTCCACTGATACCGGCCGGTAGGCAGGCTGAAACCGGGACGGTATTCCCACTGTCGTCCGTTTGCCAGATCACGAAGAACATCAAAACGCAGTTCACCAGCACCGCCAAAGACCACCGCCTGCATATCGGTGCGACGAACGGTTTGCCGAATGCCATCGTACCGGAATTCACCCTCGAAGCGCGACCAGACCGTGGGCTCACCAATCCAGGTGGCGGCGATATCCACCAACCGGCTGGCAGTCCGTTCGCCGATCTGGTCGCTACGCAAGCCATACCGGTCCTGCTCACGCAGAGCCCAGCGACTATCGACATCGAGACGAAACCGACGCTCGCCGGCCCAGAGATGCGTACCCAAGCCCAGGTGCACGTAACGGCGATCCTCTTCCAGCTGGTCCCGATCATCGCCAAAATCATACATCGGCAGCGCATCCCCGTGACCAGGTCCGGTGATTTCAAAACCGACAAAGGGCCGGATCCGATGCCAGGCACCAGAGTCGTAGCGACCATCGATATTCAGCCCCAGACGGGCGTCGAGACGCGGCATCCAACGGAAATCATGCCCGTCCATATACCCCAAACCGTCAGCCCCCAGAGCGATATCGACCAACACCGGGCCGAACCAGTGATTGGCCGCCACCTGACTGTGGCCACGCAGACGGGTGGCCTCGACCGCGTCGCGTTCCAGATCTGCAACACCGATGAAACCGCGCACATGCAGCGGCCCCAGCACCTGCAGACTGTGCAGATCACCACGCAGGCCATAAGCCACTGTGGTCTCCGGCCTGGTCGGATGCGGCGGGCTCTGGTGGGTCAGCTGCAAACTCCCCAGCGCCCCGCTCCAGACCGCATCCACGCCCTGCCGGGCCAACGGTTCAGCGCGAAGATCATCACGATAATAATCACTGCGGAATCGCTCGTCGGCAACCCCACCGGGATCGGGATCGGGCAGACGGGCATAACGCATGCTCACGTCGGCTTGGCCCCAATGCGCGGTATTGGCGACGTCGATCAACTGCTTGTCTTCCCTGGCCATTAAATCACCCGGCTGCACCAGACGGCCACCAGAAAACAATCGACCCGAGCGGTACAGCGATTCTTTGGGCATATAATGGTAGACGGCTCGGCCGTTACCGAACTGTGGCTGCTGCCAGCGTGCCTTCGTGCCGAAACCCCAGCCAGCCAGGCTGTGGTAATCAGCGCGCACAGCCGCGAAACCGCTGCCACCAAGCAACGGAAATCCATTGCCGAGTTGACCACGGACGTAGGCGCCATGTCGGCTGCTGAGCCCGAAATCGTAATGGCTCCAGGGATAGTGGGCGGTGAAATCACGGTAGACCCTGGGCAACCAGAGTATCGGCACGCCGCCGAGCCGGAAAACCGGCTGCGATACGGAGGCATCGCGCACATGCCGCAGCACGCCCGATCGATGCGGCAACTCCTCGCCCGGCGGCTGCAGCCGAATCACGATTTTGGGCGTCCGGATACTGGCTAGCCCACCATGCCCACTCTCACCGCGCACACCGCGCACGACGATGGCCTTACGATCGAAACGGGCATGCTCGGCCTGGAAATGCGCCACCACACCCGGCGCGCGCTGCAGCTGGATGCTCAGATTCCAGGCCTCTACCCAGCCCTGCTTCAGATCAGCAGCGATCTGATCGGCGGTGATCTGCACCGGCAGCACGGCGAGGGTGATCCGACCGATGGCAAACAGCAATCCGCGCTCTCGATCCCAGCGCAGGCCCTCGCCCAGGAGCACGGCACCCGTCTCGTGCAGCCAGCGACCCAGGCTGTGTTCCGCCGGCACGCCACCAGGCGGCAATTCCAGCACAAAGCCCTGCCCCGCATACAGCACCTGCCCCTCCACCACCGGCGCAGGAGCATCGAGATGGTAAACGATGCCAGGCTCGCTGGCGCCCACCAGGCAGCAGATCAGCAGTAGCAAAAACAGTCGAGAACAACGCAAGCCGGCATCGTCTGGCGGAATACGCTGAGGCAATCGTCGCACCAGAATCTCAGCCTGGGCCGCGCCACAAACTCTCTGAGGGACCAGTCATGGTTCACGCTTCGCAGGTTTGCCGCAGCCCTGGAATCTCAACCGCGAATCGCCCCCATCGTCAGCAGCAGTAGTTGCGCTCCGGCAACCACGGCACAGGTCCCGACCACCTGGTTCTTGGCCTTCAAGGTCAACAACAGGCCGTCCACGGCAGCGGTCGCAGCGATCAGTAAATACAGGACACCGCTCGGGTAGGCGATCTCTCGCAACAGGCTGACATGATGATACGCGAGAAAAAAACCGCCAACCACCAGGCCAACAATACCGATGGTCCGGATGGTGGCTTCCTTGGCCTCCTGGACCATGCCGACCAGGCAACTGATCGCCAGCATGGCGCCGAGTGCTGCTTCCAAATTCACGTCAATCTCCTTGTCGTTTCTGCCATCGATCCAGGCCATGCACGGCACGAGCGGCAGCACCCCGGGCTGCCATCCAGGCCTGCCGACCAGCCGCGGCGACGCAAGCGCGGCGGTCCGGATCGGTGGCGAGCTCCCGCAGAATGGTGTCGATGGTCTCGGGATGCATTTCCACCACACCATCGGCGGCCCGCAACAAGGCCATGGCATCGGGAAAATTACTGGTGTCCCAACCAACAATCGTGCAACAGCCGTTGGCGACAGCTTCCAACATATTCTGCCCATGGCGGCCGGAACCCAGACTCCCCCCAACCACGGCCATCGCTGCAAGTTGATACAGCGCACCCAGATGGCCGATCTCATCGACAATCAACACCTTGTCACCGCCCTCGGGCAAAGGCAGGTCGGCCAGCGCGGTACAACGGGCGGCAACGCCCAATTGCTGGCACAGCCCCTGCAGCTGCGCGCCACGCTCGGGATGCCGCGGACAGATGATCAGCCGCCACGCCGCACCCCAGCCCAGCCAGCTCTTGATCAGGGCCTGCTCTTCGCCGGCCGAAGTCGATGCGACCAGAAAGATCGGACGGGAATCCGTCGCCAAGCCCAAACGCCGCCGCTGTTGCTGCCCGGCCAGGACATCGACCGGCTTGACCAGATCCGCCTTAAGCGAGCCGGGTATCTGCACCTCGCGCACTCCCAACGCCCGCAACCGTGCCGCCCAGGCCGCATTCTGCGCCTGCGCCAGATGGATACTGCCAAACACCGGCCCCAACAACGACGGCAGGCGAGCGTAGCCGCGGAAACTGCGTTCGGAAAGACGCGCATTCAATAAAATCACAGGCAGATTACGCTGCTGGCAGGTAAGCAGGAATTGCGGCCACAGCTCCAGTTCCAGCAGGATCACCCGCGCTGGCCGATGCAAATCGAGAAAACGACGCACCGCCCATGGGCTGTCGAAGGGAAAGAAACGCCGCCGATGATCGGGAAAGGCACCGGCAGCGGCGGCCCAACCGGTATCGGTACTGGTGGTGATCAGGCAGGGCGCACCGAACAGGCGCTCGAGCTCCGGCACCAACAGACGCATCAATTGCACCTCACCCATGCTGACCCCGTGGATCAGGGTGCAGCCGGCCGGTGCCGGTGCCGAGGCCCCACTCCACTTGCTGCTCACACCCACCAAGGGCCGGGCGCGCTTGGCGAGCCGGACCGCCAACAGCGGCAGCGCGAACAGCAACGCGAACAGATAGAGCGCGCTCAGCAGACCGCGGTGCTGGCGCAGGGACGCTTGGCAAAACGGCCGCAACGCCATCACCTCAAACCACTTCAACACCGAGCAGCTGGACGATCCGCGTCGGATCGGGCATGCGCCCGGCTCCTTGTTCACCACAAGCCAGCAGACCGCTATCGGGTTCGATGATCCGGACTCCAGCCGCTTGCAGGTTGCGGATATGCCCCTGCACCACCGGTTTGGCCAACATCACGCTGTTCATCGCCGGCGCCATCCAGATGGGCTTGTCGGTTTCCAGGGCCAGATACAGGGTGCTCAGCAGATCGTCGGCCAGGCCCAGGGCGCACTTCGCCAGGAAGTTGGCCGTCGCCGGCGCGATCAGCAGGGCCTCGGCCCAGCGCGCCTGATCAATGTGCGGAATGCTGCCATCATCGGTCCACAGGCTGTGGTAGACCCGGTGCTCGCTGACCGTGCTCAGCGCCGCATCGGCGACCAGCTCCGCCGCCGCCACGGTGCGGACGCAGCGCACCTCATGCCCCGCCGCGCGCAAGGCACGGACTAGTTCGGGAGCCTTGTAGGCGGCAATGCCGCCGCTGATACCGAGCAGGATTCGCATTCGCGCATGCTGCGGGAGAAGCCACGACAGGCAATCGCGGGCAAGGGCTTCAGGCCCGAACTGCGCCAAGCTGCCCAAGGAGGGCCGAGTGTAGAGCGTAGAGATCAGCCCCCTTGCAACGTCCACCATTTACCGACCACCTGGCATATTGCGGCACCGATTTGAAACGGCCTTCCCAGAAGGCACCAGAACAGCCGTCTTCCTTGTTTGCCCGTTTGGCGATATCTTCCTTCAGCGCTTTCATGATCCAGCCGAGGTCAGCCAATCGTTCACGCCAGATTTCCACCTGCGCCGTATTGGCAACGAGGTCGTCCATTACCTCAGGCCTGGGCTCCACCGGACGACCATCGACCCCCGTTCCTTTGGCTTTGCTTCATGGCTTCTTTGGCTTTGGCTTCTCGCTTTCTTTTTCTTGTCCGCGTCAACTGTGCAGCCGGGGCTGGCAGCTGCCAGGCCGTGGGCATCGCCGATCCAGAGGCCGATCACCGCGCCAGGTGGCTCGGGTGATCGGCATGGGGGGAACGCCTAGCTGGCCAAAGCTTCGCTTTCGTCGCTGAACGAGGGTTCGAGCTGCGGCATCGCGATCGCCAGCCGGATCCGGCGGCCGCCGGCAGTGTGCTGCACGCGGGCCTGATCCTGCTCGCCGACATCGTGCGGGAGCACCGCAGCGGCAACATTCGCCGCCAGGCGCGTATCGATGCCTGTCTGGAATTGATCGAACTCCACCTGACCGACCACGACCTGTCGGTGGGCGAATTATCACGACAGCTTGATTGTCATCCTGATTATTTATCAGCGTTGTTTCGGCGCGAACGACAGCAGAGCCTGGTCGGCCACATCACCGCCCGCCGGCTGGAGCTGGCGCAGCGCCTCCTGCGCCAGAGCCAGCTCCGGATCAACCAGATCGCCTGGGTCAGCGGCTATCGCGATCCGGCCTATTTCTCCCGCCTGTTCCGCAAACAGACCGGCATGTCGCCACAGGACTATCGGCTTGGTGCCGCGCAGGCCTGAGAAAGCAGCGCCGCGCATGCGCCCAGCACGCCAGACGGAGGAGTCCGGTGAATTTGGTGATGTTATTGTAGCCGGCATAGCCGTCGGCCATGTAGAAATATCCGATGGAGTCGCGGGTCAACTTGCCGTCGTCGTCATCGGGATCGACGTCGGGCGGATCGACCTCCGGCGGCGGTGGGTCGGGATCACTGGCAGTGATGTCGGCGAACATCGCTTCGATGTGTTTGGCAGCACGTGATGGCCCGAAGCGGATCACAACGTTGCCGTCAGCTGCGAAGAGCACGTAATAACCACGTTTACGCACCAGGCGCCCGACTTTCTCGTCGTAATCCTGATAGGGCATCGGGGTCTCGTCGACGTGCAGAAGTGGCACATCTCTGATGGCCGCGAACATGGCTTGGACTATCGACGCGAAAAAGGGTTCGGCCTGGCCGCAGCAGCCCCTCCTATCGTTAACACTAAGGGTGCGGAAAGAAATAAACGTTACAGATCGCGCAGAGATTTTGTCGATCCTTCAAGGCGCGAAGAGTGAGCATATCGGGCATATGTGAGCGATAAGCAACGCAGAAGGGTGGCAAAAGATCAAGCGAAATGTAATGTTTATTTTTTGACGGGCCCGAACCGGCGCCGAAAACGTCCTCCGTGAGAAACTGCCTCAGCAATCGAACTGCAGCACTAACCATCCCTCGTGCCAAAGCCCTGCCGCCAGGCCCGCGGCGAACAACCGAGATGCTTGCGAAACAATTTACTGAAATGGAAAGCGTCGTCGTAACCGACGCGGGCCGCAATCTCGCTGATGCTCAGGTTGGGATTGCCCAGCAACAACACCGCATGTCGCAGTCGCAGTTGGATGCAGTAGGCCATGGGTGCAATACCGAAGGCGGCCTGGAATCGGGTACTGTAATGCGCCTTGGACAAATCGGCCATGGCCGCAAGCCCGCCCACATCCAAGGCCTCCCGGAAATGCGCCTCGATATGCCATTTGCTGCGCAGCAGCGGCTCGGGAATGCTACCGGCATCGCTGGCGTCGGTCAGGCGGCGAACGTGCTGCAGCAGAATGCAGAACAAGTGCACCATGATCCGGGTATCGGCGCCTTCGCTGCGATCGAGTTCGCCGCGCAGCAGCTGCCACCAACCATCGCATTCGTGCTGAGCCGGCAGAGCCAACGGATGCTTCAATGGCAAACGGCTGTCGGTCAGCCAGCCGGGTACTTCGTGCCCCAGGCAACGCAGCCAATGATGCCGAAACCGACGCTCCGGATGACCATAATGCAAAGGCGTATGTGGCGGCCAGATGAGGAAACTCGGCGCCGGCAGATCCACGGTCTGGCCATCGATCACGGCACTGGTGTCACTGAGGAACAGCACCAGCAACCACTCCGGTGAACCCGCCGGCTCGCGGTAGAGCCCCTCGTAGACGAAATCGATCCCCAAGGAGGTGCAGCGGAAATCGACCGCGGCAGGATCGTCGGGCAGCGGCAAGAAAGTACTGTAGGACGTCGCCATGCCGAAGGATGCTCCAGGTGGCCAGGAATTCTGTCCATGTTTTATCGGCAATCCATGCCATACTCAGATGCAGGCGATCGCAGGAAAACACGGTTGCCAGGAGTCCATCATGCACGCCAAAGCCCTCTGCTGCGTTGCCACCAAAACCGTTGCCGTCCAGGACATCGAACTGCCCGATCAGCTACAAGCCGGTGAGATCCTGGTGGAAAAACGCTACTGCGGTATTTCCCCCGGCACCGATCGCCGCTGCCTGAGCCAGGCCACGGCCGACAACACCCCCTACATCATGGGCTACAGCTCAGTGGGTGTGGTCAGCGCTGTTGGCGAGGGCGTCCAGATGCCGATCGGGCGCAAGGTCTTCTGCGGTGGCAGCAAGCACGTCAGCATGACCAGCATGTGGGGCGCCTACACCAGCCACGCCATTGTCGATGCCGACAGCTTGGTGCCGGTACCCGAGACCGTCGACTTGCGCCATGCCGCGTTGACCAAGCTGGGGGCCATCGCCTACCACGGTGTTCGCCAGGCCAAACCCATGCCACATGAGCGCATCGCCGTGATCGGCCTGGGCATCATCGGCCAATTGGCGGCTCGTCTGTATCAGATGACCGGTGCCCAGGTGGTGGCGGCCGATCCGCAAGAGAAACGCCAACAAGCGGCCGCCGCCCAGGGCGTCGGCATCGCCACCGGCTCAGACCTGAAAGCCGCTTTTGCCCCGCATTTTCCCGACGGTGCCGATCTGGTGGTGGATGCCACTGGTCATCCCAAGGTGCTCAACCAATCCGCCACTCTGCTGAAGGACCTGCCCTGGGACGACGCCCCACGCCCCGGCCCGCGCCTGCTGCTGCAAGGCAGCTATCCCGGCAATATCGAACTGGACTATCAGACCGTGTTCATGTGCCAGGCGCCGATCCTCATCCCCCGCGACAGCCAACGCCCCGACTTTGAAGCGTTCCTGGATTTCATCGCCCGCGGCAAACTGGACGTGAACGACCTGACCCAAGACGTCCGGCCGGTGGCCCAGGCCCAGGCCGCCTACGACGATCTGGACAAACCAGACGCGCCGTCGCTGACGACGCTATTGGAGTGGTGACGGCAAGACCGACGCCGCCATGCAACCAACAGCCCCCGGCCAGATGGACCGGGGGCTGTTGGTTGCCGCACTGATCCCATCGAGTAGCCCGCTACACCGATACCACCGCCTTGATATGCGGCCAAGGGTCGTAGTCGCTGAGCGAGAAATGCTCGAAGCGGAAATCGAACAGATCGGTGATCGATGGTTCCAGGCGCATCGTCGGCAACGCTCGTGGTTCGCGTCCAAGCTGCAATCGTGCCTGGTCGAAATGATTATTATACAGATGCGCGTCACCCAAGGTGTGGACGAAATCCCCCGGCTGCAGCTGGCTGACTTGGGCCGCCATCATGGTCAACAGGGCGTAGCTGGCGATGTTGAAGGGCACGCCCAGGAAGACATCGGCGGAACGCTGGTAGAGTTGACAACTCAGGCGTCGATTTTTCGTATCGACGTAGAACTGGAACAGGGTGTGGCAGGGCGGCAGGGCCACCTGTTCCGCTTCCTGAGGATTCCAGCCGCTGACGATCAGGCGCCGACTGTGGGGATTGCGCCGGAGCTCGTCGATCACCCAGCTGATCTGATCGAAGCCATCAGCCTGGTAGCTGCCATCTTTGCGCGGTGTAGCGCCGTAATTGCGCCACTGGTGGCCGTAAACCGGACCCAGGTCACCTTCGGCGCGACCAAAACGGGCACACTGCTCGGTGGTGGCCCATTCATTCCAGATCCGAACGCCGACCTCCTGCAGAGGGGCCACCTGGGTGGAGCCGCTGAGGAACCACAGCAGTTCATGGATGATGGATTTCAGGTGCAACTTCTTGGTGGTCAGCAGCGGGAAGCCACGACTCAGGTCAAAACGCATCTGATGCCCGAACACGCTGCGGGTGCCGGTGCCGGTACGGTCGTCGCGGTCCACACCCTCGTCGAGGATGCGCTGGAGAAGATCAAGGTAAGCCTGCATGCCCGGCAGTCTGGGGCTGGCAGCGGCCAGGAAAGCGGGGGCCGAGGAAGCGAGCGAATCTCGACCAAGACCAAGGTCCCAGCCGGATTATCGGGGGAATACGGATTATCGGGGGAATATGGCGCGCGAGGACCTGCGCTCCGCACCTCCTACCAAGCAACGGCTTTCGGCGATCGGGTGTAGCCGCAGCGTGCTGTATCGGGATCTTTCCCGACGCATACCCCGTTGGGGTTGAAAAAGACGGGGGATCAGATCCCCGGTCGCCGCAGACGGCAAGCCTGGGGACCATGTCCCGAAAAACCTGGCCATTACCCACAAATCGAGAGCACAACGATGGGCTGCACAGAGGCCAGTAGAGGCCACAGCGGTTTTGGTTATTCCGAGGTAACGACTGGTCTGTCCTCAGGCGCCATCGGATGCTCGGTGCCGGCCCACCCGGAGCGCGAGGCCCTGCCTCGCAGGCAGCACAGAGATCGGCGCTGATCACCGGATGTTCCTGATGTCTTGAACGAGCACGGTTGCCGAGCTTGCGCCGCATGGCGACGCGCTCCGTGGGTGTGCTGCGCGCGCTGATGGCGAGAACCCTCTGTGTCTCTGAGCCTCTCTGTGTCGCTATCTGGTTCGGCTGACTTGTGGGTAATGGCCAGCCCGAAAAACCGGCTACCCCACAACGAAGCTGCGTCAGATAAGGCCCGTTCAGCAGTCGCTCGGTTACATCAAGCCACAGTCATGCGTGCAGCAGGCAAGTCACGACGCAGGAGCGTGGAACCGAAACCCGACTGGCGGATGCGAGGGACGTCGCGAGGGGGCAGCACCCCCCCCCCTCTGATCAAGGCTGCGACTCGTCGTTGCCAGCTCCGGTGACCACGGTCTTTTCTGCCTTGGCCTGGTCGATGATGCTGCGGACCTCTTCCTCGCTGGCCGGCGCCGCTTCGACCACGCGATGGCTCAGGCGGACTTCGGCCAGCGGCTGCAAGAGCCCCGGATCGAGCAGAGGTAGCAGGCGAGCGCGATCCACTGCTGCAACGTGTTCACGATAGCTGAAGATCGCTTCCAGGCTGTCGTGCCGAAGGATGCTGCCGGTATACAAACGCGCCGCCTGGGTCGGATCCTCGTGGATCAGGCCAGCCTGGGTCAGACAGGCCGATTGCGCCGCGGCCAGCTCACCCGCCCAGTTTTCGGCTGCATCAGCGGCCCGGAGCTCGATCAGCAGGGTCTGGACCTGCTGATCGACACATTTGCGCACCGCCTCCATATGGGCCTGCGGCACCAGCACAAACAGATGGATCAGGCTCCGACCGGGATAGGACTTGGTGGTCAGCTGCAGTCGTTGGACACCCCCATCGGCGACCTCGGCCAGGGCGGCCCCCAGGCGGCCATCACGACCGCTGGCACCGCCCAGCAGCGCTGCCAGAACCTGAAAATCAGCACGCTGCACATCGCTGACCGGCAACGACCAACCGAAGGCGATGGCAGATTCCGGCTGCAAGCCACTGAGATCTATGAAGGTGGGCTTATCGGGAATGGCTGCCAGTGCCGACGGCCGTTTAACCTCGCCACTGGGAATCAACACCGGATCACCCAAGCCCTGCTCCAGACTCGCCTGGATCGCGGCCTGATCACTGGGACCACCCACCACGGCCACCGCCAAATTGCCACCTTGCAGCAGTTCACCGAGGAACTGCCGCAAGATCTCATGATCAAGATTGACCAAGGAGGCTTTGGTGCCCAGGGCTTCGCGACCAGCCCAATGCCCCTCCAGCAGAGCACCGCGCAGGCGAGCAGCCAGGCGCTCGTCCCAGGGCAGGTACTGCGGATCACGCGCCAACTGGGTGTGCATCTGCTGCCGCAACAGGGCAACGCCATCTGCGGCGATGGCCGGCTCGCGAACGCAGGCGGTCAATCGTGACAGCGCCAAAGGCACTTCCTCGGCGAAACAGGTGACCCAGATGTGGATCGCATCCGCAGCAACCTCTGCCGCCACCCGCATGTTGGCGCGTTCGGGCTGCTGGCCGATGTCCTGTTGCAGCTTGGCAACCAGCAGTTCGGCCAGCATGGCACTGGCTCCCCGTTGGTGTTCCTGCTCGACCGATGGCCCACCGCCGAGACTCAGCACCACCGCGGCAATGCCGGTGTCGATGTTCTGAACCACTAGTCGCAGCCCATTATCAAAAGTATTACGCCGCGGCGGCACGGTGCTGAGCGCCGGCGGCACCGGCACTTGGCTGACATCGGACTGATCGTTCTGCTCCGGCGTCAACAGTACCCGAGTCAAGCGTTGCCGTTGCAGGTACTGGACCATGACCCGTCGCAGGGCGCTGGCATCCACCTGTGCCAGACGCTCGGGCAGATCATCACCCCAGTCCGGCTGGCTGAGGGCCAATTCCCAACGACAGAGGTCCTCGGCGATCTGCGCGCCATTGCGCGCCAAGTACCCATGTCGCAGGCGCCGGACCGCGGCTACCAGGGCCGCCTCCCAGTTATAAGACTCGCCACGCAACTCGCCGAGCACTTCGTTGATCGCTGCCAAGGCCCGATTGGCCTGTTCCGATCGGACCTGATAGCTGATTTCGAAATAACCAGGCCGCCCCACCGATGCGACATTGTGCACCGCCAAGCGCTCCACCAGCTGCTCGTTCTCCAGCACCTGGCGCAGGCGCGAACCCGGCGCATCCAGGGCACTCGCCAGAGCCGCCAGGGCGGTCTGGTCACCATGCTGCAAAGGCACGGTGCGGAAGGCCAGGTGCACCCGCTGCCGTGGCACCCGCGCCGTCTCCGAACGCTGGCGCGGGCCGTACTGCGGCGGCTCCTCGGGCACGACACTGCGGTTGTAGCTGCCCTCAGGAAAATACGCGAAGGCGGAACGGACCACGGCCCGGATCCGCGTGGTATCGACATTGCCAACCACCACCACCACTACGTTGGGCGCCGTATATCGACGCACCAGATAACGATGCACGTCGCTCTGCTGGAGCGCCAACAGCGCGTCGCGCCGACCGAGTACCGGCAAACGTGCCGGATGCTGCTGGTAGACCGTACCGTCGACCAGCAGGCGAGCCAGATGATCCGGATCGATCAGGAGGCGGTCCTGTTCCAGCAGCAGGCGCTCGCGTTCCCGCTGCAGCGCGGCCTCACTGACCTCGGTACCCCGCAACAACAGCGCCAAGGCGCGAATGGCATCATCGACATGAGCAGTTGTGGTCTGCAAGCGGTAGGTGCTGCCAGCGACCTCGGTCCGGTATTCGAACTGCGAGCCGGTACGCCGGGTCATGGAACGGACCTCAGTGGGCGCGTGGTGCACTTGGATACGCTGCGCTAGGGCGCTGACCCCCGTACCAAGCAGCTGCTCTTCGTACACCGGACCGGAACGGACCAAGGCCTGCACCGTCACCACCGGTGTCGCATGGCGCTCGGCGACAATCACGGTCAGACCCGATGGCGCCACAAAGCGGCTGATGGTCTGCGCGTGGACGACGGCAGGCAACACCAGCAGCAGCAAAAGGGCGGCGCCCAGAGCGTGCACGTAGACTCCTCGGTCATCCCTGTCCACGGTCGGTAGCGGCGAATCGAAGCTGGCAGGGAGCAGCGCCGGAGCCGGAAAAATCAAGCAGAACCCGCGTTTGGGGCAGTGACAATCATAACGTCAAATCGAGATCAGTGCAAGGCAAGCAAAGCGGCATTCAGGTGTTTTTCTGTTCCGACCGCCCGTTCTGGCCGATTACAGGCGATTAACGATATCATTGCCGATCACGTACAGCATCAGGCTGACCACCAGGGCGAAGCCGCACCAATTCAAGGCTTCCTGTACCCGCAGTGGCACCGGTCGGCGGATGATGATTTCGACGAACAGGAACAGCAGTTGACCACCATCGACGATGGGAATCGGCAGCAGGTTGATCAGGAACAGATTCAGACCGATCAGCGCGACCAACTTCAAAAAACTGGAAAAACCCAGGTATTCGAAGCGCGCGCTCAGCTCGGAGAAAATACCGATCGGCCCCTGCAGACTCTTGGAGGCGTCGATGCCGCCATCCTCCTTGGCCTGGAAGAAGCGCGGAATCAACGTCAGTGTGGTGGTGATCATCTGCACCGTCTCGTCGTTGGCGTAGCTGAAGGCCTCGGTCCAGCTGCTGAGCTGATAGGGCACCTCTTCCGGCAGCAGCGCCAGGGCCAGACCCGGCGAGGCCGGCGTTACCGGCAACCATTCGGCGCTGGCATCGCTGCGGAGCACCACCAGGGCCGAACGACCATCACGCGCCACTCCTGGCGCCGTGCTGATCCAGTCGCCGGCTTGCAGCCGCTGCAGGGCAACCCGTCCAGAAGCCGACAAGCGGCGCACGTTCACGAATCGGGAATGCAACTCGCCGTCCTGACCCAGCGTTTCCACGGTCAAACCGGTCCCACCTGCCTCCAGCGGCGTGGCCACCCGCGCGCCGGCCAAGCCCTGGAACACGCTGGGAGGACCAGATAGGCCGAAGAGCTTGTTGATCAGGCGCATCAGCATCATCGGCCGCTCGGAGCGGCTCAGTTGATGCCAATCGCCATCAACAAAGGGCAGCAAGCGTTGCTCAGCATCAGCCAGACGCAGCAGGCGGGTCGCGGCCGGATCGAAATCGATATCCACCACGCCGTCGCCCGCGCGCAGACCGGCCTGGGCCAGCGGCGACTCGTCCTGACCGAGCGCCGGCGGCAGCGCCGGCAACTGGCCACCGGCCAGATGACTCATGGCGATGCCGATCATCAACTGGCCGCTCCGCGCATCGAAGGCGGCCGGTAATTCCACCGCCTGCTCCTGCCAACCGTCATCCTGCCAGCGCATCAGGCGCAATCGGGCCTGCTGTCCTTCAGCCACCGCCTGCCGGAGCAGGGCCTTGAAGTGCGCACCAGAGCTGACGGTCTGATCGTTCACCGCCAGGATTACATCACCCGGCTGCAGACCAGCCTGGGCGGCAGGACGATCCTCCAACACCTCGACCACCAACACTGGCAGGCCGAGCCCGGCCGCCAGCAGATCGGCGCCACTGGCCAGATCGCCGGCATACCGGAAACGGGCCTGCCGCTCCTCGCCGCCACGGGCCAAGGTGACCGTGATCTCCTGGCCGACATGCGGCACCAGTTGCTCCAAAACATCCTGTCCCAGACGCTGGTCAAAACGCTGATCACCAACAGCAACCAGGCGCTCGCCGGGCTGTGGCGCCTGCTCTGGCGCCTCCTGAAGACCGACCGCCCCCAGGATGGTCAGGCCCTGAGCCGGCCGAATACCCAGGTCAGGTCGGCCGAGTTGCGGGTCGTATTCCAGATGGACGGGACCACCATCCGCTGGCAGCTGCAACTGCTGGCCATCGCGCTCGATGCGCATGGCGATCGGCTGCTTGCTGTCCGCCGCCAGGCTCTTCATCAGCATGTCCTGGTAGCTGCGGACCCGCTCGCCGTTGACGCTGATGATGCGATCACCGCGGTTCAGCCCCAGGCGCCAGGCCGCGGTCTCCAGGCGACCGCCAGCTTCATCCTGCACGTATTGCTGCAATTCGCCCACCACCGGCGGAAACACCGGCACCCCATACCAAGCCAGAGCGACCAGGATCAGGTAGCTGGAGACAAGATTGAACAACACGCCACCAAACAGGATCGCCGCCCGCCAGGCCGGATGCTTGCGCACGAAGCTGCGTTCGTCCGCATCATCCACGGCGCGACCAGGCACGTCCTCCTGGCCCAACATTTTGACGTAGCCACCCACCGGCAGCAGCGACAGGGCGTATTCGGTCTCGCCGATCTGCTTCGACCAGATCACCGGGCCCATACCGATGGAAAAGGTGTCCACCCGGACCCCCGCCCACTTGGCGAACACGAAATGGCCCAGCTCATGGATAAAAATGACGAAGGCGAAGCCCAACAGGGCGATCAGATAGGTCATGCGCGCTCTCTTCTTCTGGAGCAGATCATATCGGAGGCGAAGCGTCGCAGGACCAGCAGCCGATCCAACTGGAAATACAGCCAGTTCCATCAGGCTATCCGTATGACGACGGCCCCGGCTTTTCTGCAGCGCATGCACGCGGTGTTCGCCTCCGAACGCAGCAATCAATTCCTGCTGACCGGCAATATCCACGATCTGGTCGACGCCAGCTCCCTTCAGCCGGAAACCGAACCCTTTCTCCCCCTGTCGGTCTTCCTGCGCGAACGGCTGCGCAGCCGCGGTCACGTGGTCCTGCGTTATCACATCGGCTACGGCATCCGCGCCAGCCAGGCTGATCTGCGGCAGCTGGAACGGGCCTGGCCAACCCCGCGCCTGTTCAGCAAGCAGGTCGCACGCGCCCGCACCGATCCAGCCGAAGCCCTGGCCCTGCTGGAAGAATGCACCCGCCTGCACCTGGGTGGTCCCGTCAGTGTGCTCATCGAACACGCCGACTTGCTGTTCCCGGCCGGCGAAGCCGGCAGCCTGGGCGACGCCGATCGTCGGCGTCTGGCGGTGATGCGCGACTGGCTGGCTGACGCCCGCTTCATGCAGCACAATGGCGTGCTGGTGCTGCTGACCGAAACCGCTGGCGGCATCAATGCCCGCCTGAGCAGCATGCCGACCCTGACCCACATCGAGCTCCCGCTGCCGGACCTGGCCGATCGCCAGAGCTACCTGCAGCATCTCAGCGACACCGATCTGCCGCCGCATATCGCCGAGCTGAGCGCCGGCATGAGCCTGCTGAACCTGCGCAGCCTGCACCGTGAGCAGGCCTGGCAGGGCCGGACCATCGGCCGCACCGAGGTTTTGAGCGAGGTCAACCGGCTGCTGCGGGCCCGCATCGGCGAGCATCTGGACATTGTCGAACCGTCTTACGATCTGGATGCGGTGCTGGGCAACCGCGCCCTGAAGGCCGAGCTGCAGCGCCTGACCCGTCTGGTGGACAACGGTGATCCGAACCTGTGCCCGGTCGGTCTTCTGGTTGCCGGACCCAACGGCTGCGGCAAGACCTGGATTTTTTCCGCTTGGGCCGCCAGCTGCCAACGGGTAGTGGTCAGCCTGAAGAATCTGCGTGGCAGTTATTTTGGCGAAACCGATCGCATCTTCGAACGAGTCCGCCAGGTGCTGGAGCGCCTGGGCCAGGTGATTGTGCTGATCGACGAAGCGGACACCCAGTTCGCCGCTCCAGGCAAGGACAGCCACAGCACCGAGGACCGGCTGTTCGGCCACCTGATCCGACTGATGGGCGAGCCGGCCAATCGCGGCCAGATCATCTGGGTGCTGCTGACCGCCCGGCCCGAACGCCTGGCCCCGGACTTGAAGCGCTCCGGCCGCGCCGGCCTGCATCTGCCGGTGTTCGATCCCGAGGACGAAGATCATCTGCCGTTCATCGCGCGTCTACTCCAAGCCCTGAGCCTGGACTGGGCCCAACTGGACCGCGCCGAACAGGTGGACCTCCAGCAGCGCTGCGAACAGCTGAGCGCCGCCGATTATCACGAGATCGGCATCCGCCTACAAACCGAACTGGCTCTGGGTGAAACCGCCGAATTACCGCTATTGCACCGGATTTTGGCGGACCAACGGCCCTCACGACAGGATCCCGCCCGCCTGGAACAGGCTCGCCAAGCGGTCGCCCACTGTAGTCGTCGGGAATTGCTACCAGCCAGCTGGCGGGATGATTAGAAGCTGAGGCTGCGAGAACTTCGTAAAGGTAGCAGATCGCGCAGAGATTTTGTCGATCCTTCAAGGCGCGAAGAGTGAGCATATCGAGCATATGTGAGCGATAAGCAACGCAGAAGGGCGGCAAAAGATCAAGCGAAATGTAATGTTTATTTTTTGACGGGCCCTAAGAGCCGAAAGCCGGGCGCCGACCACTATAATCGAACCCGTGGGTTCCGGGCGGCGCCCGGTTTGTAGCCTGTTTGGACGTTTTTTGAAGAGACCTGATGGTCTGCTCTTTGAAGAACTTGCTTTGGAAACAAGCGCAGCCCTGCCTTAAACCACCACCACCTTGACGCCACTTTCAGCCAGGATCCGTCGCTCGCCCTCGGCGATGCCGTCGTCGGTGATCACCGTGTCGATCTGGTCCCAGCCGCACAGACGCAGGTTGCCCTGGCGGCGGAATTTCCGGCTGTCGACCAACAACACCAGGCGCTTGGCGATGCGCATCAACTGCTGCTCGGCGCCAATCACCAGACTGTCATCGTTGTAGATACCGCGTTCGTCCAGGCTCTGGGCACTCATGAAAAAGGTCGTGCAGCTGAAATTGCTGGCGTAACTGCCATCGAAAGGGTCGAGCACCGCGCCACGATCACGATCAATCTCCCCGGGCACCAGTATCACGCGACACCGCTCACCAGCGATGAGCCGATTGGCCAGAGGAAAGGAGTTGGTCAGCACCGTGACCCGGCGGTTGGCCAGCTGATCACCCATCTGGAAGGTGGTCGAGCCAGCATCGATGGCAACGGTGTCCTCGTCCGCGACCAGGGCCGCGGCGGTCCGCGCCAGGCGACGCTTCACGCTCCGTGCCGGGGCGTCGTGATAGGGCTCGTAGCCACGTTCCGGTAGCGGCTGCGCGCCCCCGCGCACCCGGCGGATACGGCCCTGCTGATCCAGCTTGGCCAGGTCACGACGAATCGTGGCCTCGCTGGCAGCCAGCTCACGACACAACAGATGAATGCCAGTGGCGCCATGGGCACGGACCAGCTGTTCGATACGGAGATGGCGTTCAGCTTCGAGCATGACCAAACAGACTAGCAAGGCATTAATCATCAGTCAAGTAAGTTCGATCACAATCAATCACATCTTCGCGCTTCATCTATCGATTACGCGCTGTTTGCTTGCCATGGTGGCCCGCAAAGCCATACTGAAGATCGAATTTGATCAAAAGGACCGCCCATGAGCACCGCCACCGATCTCGCGCAGCTGGAGTCCCAGCTCAACAGCTTCGACCACACCCGCCGCGACGCCGCGCTGCAAGAGCTGACCGCTGAGCACAGCCAGGACCTGCCGGCCACTCGCGCCTGGGTCAACCTGCACTGCCACAGCTTCTACAGCTACAACGGCTACGGCCTGTCCCCCGCCGGCATCGTCTGGATGGCCAAGAAACTCGGCCTGGCCATGGTCGGGCTGGTGGACTTCGACGTGCTCGATGGCGTCGACGAGTTCCATGCTGCCGGTCGCCTGTTGGGCGTACGCACCATCGCCGGCATGGAGACGCGCGCCTACGTACCCAGCTTCGCCAGCCGCGAGATCAATTCACCGGGCGAACCCGGCATCACCTACCACATGGGCGCGGGTTTCATCAGCTCGCAGATAGACGATCCGCAGGCTCACGCCATCGCCCAGGACCTGGCTGCCCGCTCGCGCAGCCGCAACCTGGCCCTGCTGGCCAAGGTGAACGAATTCCTGACCCCGATCAGCCTGGATTACGAGCAGGACGTGCTGCCCTTGACCCCAGCCGGTAATGCCACCGAACGGCATATCTGTCAGGCTTACCAGCAAAAAGCGGAACGGTGCTTCCCCGAAACCGAGGCCCGCGCCGCCTTCTGGCAGGAGCAACTCGGCTGCGATGTCAGCGACATCCTGAACGATCCGGCCAAGCTGCAGGGTCTGATCCGCTCCAAAACCATGAAGCGCGGTGGCGTCGGTTATCAACAGCCTGATCAGGACACCTTCCCGGAGCTGTCGGTAATCAACGATTTCAGCAAGCGGCTGAACGGCATCCCGATGCAGACCTGGCTGGACGGCACCTCCCAGGGCGAGCAGGACATCGAGGAATTGATGGACTTGATGGCCGCCGACGGTGTGTGCGCATTGAACATCGTGCCGGATCGCAATTGGAACATCGCCGACGCCGCCACCAAGGCGCGCAAGGTGCAGGAACTCCACGCCATCGTCGAACGCTGTGATGCGCGCGGTTGGCCGATCTGCGTCGGCACCGAACTGAATGCGCCTGGCCTAAAATTCGTCGACGACTTCGACGCGCCAGAACTGGCCCCCGTGGTGGACAGCTTCCGCCGCGGTGCCCACATCCTGTACGGCCACTCGGTGGCCCTGGCCCTGGACCAGCCTGGTTACCGGCAGCATCCCGGCAGCATAACCGAGAAAAACGACCATTTCGAGAATCTCTGCAAGCAGCACCAAAGCCTGCCCGAAAGGAAATGAACATGAGCCTGCGCGATACCTACCGCGAAAAAGTCGACACCTTTGTTGCCGTCTGCCACCACCTGGCCAAACATCAATACGTGACCGGTCACGGTGGCAATATGGCCTGGAAACTCGAAGACGACTTGCTGCTGATCACGCCGACCCAGACCTGGAAGGGCGATGTCACCGCTAACAACGTGGTTTTCATCAATTTCAAGGGCGAAAAGATCGAAGGCGAGCACAAGCCGACCGGTGAAACCCCGATGTACGTCAAGTTCTTCGCCGAGCGGCCGGACATCCAGTCGGTGCTGCACTGTCATCCGCCACATGTCAACGCCTTCGCCATAGCCGACGGCGCCGACGAACTGATGCGGCCCTTCTACCCCGAGACCATCACCGAGGTTGGCCCGGTACCGCTGGTACCCTACGGCGAACCGCTGACCCAGCGCTTGGCCGACCACTTCTCGCCCTTCCTGGCCAAGTACAACGCCTTCCTAATGGAAAACCATGGCCTGGTGATCATGAGCCCCTGGGACCTCAAGTGGGTGCAGATGTGCACCGACCTGCTGGAGATGACCGCCAAGCACATCATCCTGGCCAAGAGCATGGGCCACCCCCTCAAAGAGGTGTCCTACGCCGACATCCAGAACCTGGGCAATGTCATGCGCACCCGCGATTTGCCGCTGTTCGGGGCCCCCGGCGCCTGGTCCAGCCTGGAAGAGATCTATTTCCCCCAGGGTGCTCCCGCCGCTGTTTGAGAGCTCCGACCGTCAGCAACGCCCGGAAAGCACTCTCTTTACCAAGCCTGTAGGATATTCCATGACCACCGCCACCGATCATCAAGCCCACCTGGACCGCCTGCAGGCCGAGATGCGGCAAGCTCACCTCGGCCTGTTCATCACCGGACCGGGCCAACTGGAGGTGCTGGAAGAAGCCCTGCCGGAGCACTGCTTCGACGGCAACCACGTTGTCACTCGCTCGCTCGGCAATCTCCGCTGCACCTCTGACGGCAAGGCGATCAAGCAGTTCACCGCACACACCCGGGTGCCCAATGCCGGTACCCCGGTGGCGCTAGGGCACGAATGCATCCAGCAGGTGGTGTGGGCCCCCGCCAACAGCAACCTGCAAGCGGGCGAGCTGGTGCTGATCACCCCCGGCCACGCCAGCTTCACCATCGACATCGAGCGTTTCGTGCCCGATCCGGACGGCACTCTGCCGTCGCTGGGTTACACCTATCGTCAGGCGGGTGGTCTACGACAATTCAGCGCCCTGCCGACCCAGGCCATGGCGCTGGTGCGTAGCCAGGGTTTTGGCGAGCTGTACAACCGCATTCCCACCAGCGACACCGCCAGCCTGGCCAGCCTGGCCCATGCCGAGGCCTTCGCCTGCTGTTACGGCTCCAACTTGCCACTGTACACTTTCGATGAGCAGGGCGATTTCGTCATGGGCATCCCGCCGAAGGCGCGCCTGGCGCTGTTGGGTGGGACCGCCCGCATGGGCCTGATCAACCTGACCATCATCGCCGGTTTACCGGATGCACAGCTGCCGCTCTCCATCGCGCTGACCGGATCGGCCGCCAAACTCGACGAACTTGGCGATCTACCCGTGTTCCAGCGTCTGCGGCGGCGCGGTGTCGAGCTGCATCTGATCGATCGCACCGACCCCGACATCATCGCCAAGCTGACCGCGCCCGGTCGGCCCAACATCATCTGGACCAATTACGACGCCCAGGACGTGTACGATCAGGCTTCGCAGATCATCGCCGACGGTGGCAACATCAACAATTATGCCGGCGCCCGCGAGGCCGAGATCGGCTTCGACATGACAGTCGCAGCGGCGACGCATGTCGACAATCCCGTAACCGAAGCCACTGCCTGGCTCGGCTGCCTGCACCACGGCGTCGGCGCCATCGAATACCAGCGCGCCTTCGGCCTGCGACCAGGCGGCCTGCTGGCCTTGGTGGATGTGGACGCCGACCGTCTGGCCGCCATCTTGGCGGCCCTCCCAGATGGCCAACGGGTGCACCTGATAGGCTGCCAGGTCGATCCGGCCAGCTGGCCGAAACTGCACTTCGAAAACGCCGCCGCCTTCGACGACGTACTGATCGCCGGCCGCGGCGAAACAGCCGCAGCGCGTTACGCCGAAATGGAATTGCAACTGGCCCGCGGTGCCGCCGTCGCGTTGATCGACGGCGATTGCCACATCCGCATCCGCTCCCGCAATGCGCATTATCAGAGCGTGCATCAGCTGTGTGGTCCCAACATCCCCTGGTACATGACCAATACCTCCATTCCCACCGCCGAGGACATGGCGATTCAGGGCCGGCAACCCTTGGATTTCGACTGGCTGATCAGCGGCATCGCCGGCCTGCGGCACACCCCGGAATTGTATCAAGACGTGGAAGCCCGCGCTCCTTTCGGCAGCTTCTTCAGCTTCACCGAACTGCCGGACCTGCCTTACGTCGCGATCGGCGCCGAGGCTTTCCGCGCGGCTATCGCCAAAGCCAACGGCCCGGCCCAGGCCGCCCTGGAAGCCGGCCTGGCGGTGCTGGAACGCGACGGCGACCAGTACAGTCGCGCCCTGGAAGCAGCACTGTACCACGGCTACGGCGAGCCGTATCCGCTGGCCTGAGTCAGCGCCTCAATACGGAAACAAGGCCTGGGCCACCAGCTGATTGGCCCAGGCACCGAAGCAGGCGGCGAACACCGCCCCCAGGGCCAGATAGGGACCAAAGGGGATTTCCGGACCACGCCCCAGCAGGCGCAGAGGCACACCGATCAGGGTGCCCACCAAGGCCGCGCCGAAGACGGTATAGATCACGCCGATGGGGCCGACTACCGCGCCGATGGGGGCCAGGAATTTGACGTCACCGTAGCCCATGGCGTTGCGCCGGAACGCCATGGTGCCCAGGAGGCCGATCAGATAGGGCGCCAACCAGCCTGCCAGGCTGCCGAGGATCGCCCGCGACAGCCCGAGGCAGCACCAGATCCGCACGTGACCAAGGGCTTCGCCGGACCACAGGGCGGCGATCAGCACCACCGCGACAGCCGGCAACAGACTGATCAGAAACCACAACAGACCGATGCGGAAAGCGCGATGATCCTCCGGCCGCCAGACCTGATCGGCGGGAACGAAACAGCTATAGATCTGCTTGGCCAAGGGCAGGCTGAGCAACAACAGGACCGCCGCGATGACGTAGACCGTCAACAGGATCAGGGCACCGGAGAGCAGATGCACCTGGAAGCCCTCCGGCCGCCAGGTCAAAAACCAGTCACCAACCGGCCACAGATAATAATTCTGCAACAGTCGTGGCAGCAGAGCCATGCCGATGAAGGGCGCCAACACCTGCATCGGTTTGACCAGCTCATCGGGAATGATCATGTGATCGAAATCGATCAGTGAGCTGCTCCACAAATAAAAGGCCATCAGCAGAATCAGGCCGAACTGCACCGCCAGGGCCCAGTCGTTCCAAATCCAGGCCATCCAGGTCCCCTGACCCAGGCCGCCGATCTGCCAACTGTCGAAAAAGATCCACAGTGCCGCGGTCACGGTGATCAGAGCGGTCAGCAGCTCCATCAGCACGGCTCGGACACCGATAGGCGCACCGCAGCAACGGCAACGACCACCCAGCACCAGCCAGCTGACCAGGGGGATATTGTCATACCAGGCCAGCGCGATGCCGCAGTCCTCGCAGCGGCTGCCAGGGGAGACGATGCTGCCACCGCGCGGCAGACGATGCACCACCACCCCCAAGAAGGATCCGAAACACGCGCCCAGACAGAAGGCGATTACGGCGAGGATCAGCATGTCCGCATCAGAAGCCGAGGTGAATCGGGTCAAGTCGTTGGTCTTGCGAGTGCTATCACCAGGAGCTTCCATCACCGGGGGCTTCGCCCCCGGTGATAAGCGTTGGTCTTGCAGCAGACGTCAACAAGCCATCCTGACCACCATGCCATCCGTCCTCTTTGTCTGTCTCGGCAATATCTGCCGTTCCCCCATGGCCGAAGCCGTATGCCGGCATTTGGTCCAGCAGCGCGCCGATGCCGACGACTGGCTGATCGACTCAGCCGGTACCGGTGCCTGGCACGTAGGCGAAGGGCCAGATCGCCGGACCATTGCCGTGTGCAAGCAACATGGCATCCCCATCGGCGGCTCGGCGCGCAAGGTCCGGGCCGACGACTTCAACCACTTCGACCATGTGCTGGCCATGGACACAGACAACCTGGCCAATCTCCACTGTTTCAAGGGTAGCGCCCAGGTCGGCCTGCTGGGCGACTACGATCCGCAAGGGGAACGCGAAATCGGCGATCCCTACTACGGCGGTAACGATGACTTCCAGCAGATCTACCAGCAAGTGCGGCGCAGCTGCGAGGCCTTTCTGGCCAGCCTCAAGCGCTAGCGCTTGCCTTCGCGCCCCGCCCATCTCCAACTCCGTGGTTTGCGTTCTGGATTTTTGTCAGGTACCCTATCTTGCCGGTGATTTCGCAGGCTGAGGTCAGTGCTTATCTCGATCTGGCCACAACACCACGCCGGCCACAAGAAGGGGGATGCACCATGGCCGACGAGGGATCCGCAGTCCGTCAACCATTAGGGGCCGGGCTGGAAAAACTCCATATCGTGTACTGCTGTACCGACGGTCAGCTCTTGGCCGGTGCGCGGCGACTGTTCCAGGCCTTCCGCGTCCCGTGGAAGACCGACTTCGTCACCGATCCCGTCGCCGCCTGGCAACTGATTGAACAGGGCAGCATTCATGTACTGGTGGCCGAATCCCGTCAGCACGAGTATCGCGGCAGCCTGATGGAGCAGGTGGCCAACATGGTGCCACACGTGATTCGCATCGCCCTGGTCCCCACCGCCGAAGACCGTCGCGCTTTCATGCTGGCCGGGTGGGCGCATCAGGCCCTGGTGCAACCAGCCAACGCCAAGACCCTCCTGCACGAGGTCCGACGCTGCTGCCAGACCGCCAACCTGCTGAGCAACAGCTATCTCTCCGGCCTGCTGACACCGCTGAAGGAACTGCCCAGCAACAATGTTGCCCTCGGTGCCCTCTGGAGCGAGCTGCGCCGTCCCGATCCCGACGTCGATCGCATCGCCTCGGCAGTACAGCAGGATCCGGCGCTCTCAGGCCAGGTCCTGCGCCTGGCCAACTCGCCGTTATTCAGCCCAGCCAGTAGTGTCTGCTCGCTGCCCCAGGCCCTGGTCATGCTGGGCCTGTCACGCTTGCGCTCGCTGGTGCTGTATCTCAGTGCCTTTGCCGCGGTGGATGATGAGGTCGTGCGCGAGCTGGATCTGGATTCCTGGCACTCCAACACCCAACGCTTGGCGCAATTGGGCGTCCAGATCGCCATGCAGGAGACCACCGGCTCGTCCTTCCGCGACAACGTCCTGGTTGCCGGCATCCTGCAGGACATCGGAGTCCTCGCCCTAGCGACCGTGGAGCCGGAACGCTATATCCCGATCTTCACTTGCGATCCGGTCGCCCTACGCAAAGCGGAAATCGAGTGCTTCGGTGTCAGCCACGCCGAGGTCGGCGCATTCCTACTCGGCCTCTGGCACATGCCCATGCCGGTGGTTGAAGGTGTGCTTGGCCACCATGCCCCATCGCCCTACGCCCGGCCCGACTTCGATGTCGCCGCAGTGCTGTACAGCGCCAACATCTTCAGCGAATTGGCCGCCGGCCAGCTGGAAGAAAACCAGATCGACAGCGAGTATTTCCTGCGCATCGACAAGAGCCATCGGGTGGAGTACTGGCGGCGTTTGGCGGAGAGCGCTTAGGGTGCGGAAAGAAATAAACGTTACAGATCGCGCAGAGATTTTGTCGAT
>CAYONM010000003.1:0-56443 GCA_964405325.1 uncultured candidatus Brocadiaceae bacterium
CTTAGGGCCCGTCAAAAAATAAACATTACATTTCGCTTGATCTTTTGCCGCCCTTCTGCGTTGCTTATCGCTCACATATGCCCGATATGCTCACTCTTCGCGCCTTGAAGGATCGACAAAATCTCTGCGCGATCTGTAACGTTTATTTCTTTCCGCACCCTTAGTGGCCGATTTGGCCGAAGATGCGGTAGGACTTCAAGTAGCCGTCGGGCATGATCACGTACAGGCTGCGCAGCACGTCTTTGGGGTCGTGGTAGCTGAGCACGTGCTCTGGCAGACCGCCCAGATCGGCCGACAGCGGCCAGCGCCAGTCGACGTTGCCCGTTTCCTTGTCGATGGCATAGATGTCGGAGCCATTGTCGACCACGGTGTACAGCTGCCGGGGGCTGGAGCCGACCAGGCGGTTGACGGTGGGGACGAACCATTTCTTGCCGAGTCGTTCCACCTCCAGTGGGAAGCGAGGCTCGGCGACATCGGTGTAGGGGACGGTGTCGGTGATGGCGGTGATGGCGTGCAGGCCCTGTTGTGGGGCTTCGCTCCAGACGAAGACGGTGTCGGCCTGGTTGTCGAACAGGAAGGGGCTGCGTTGCACCGGGCCTTGGAGATAGAGACGGCCCAAGGGGGCACCGGAGAGACGGTTGAAGGCGTGGAGCACATTATCGCTTGCGCCCACGTACAGACTGCGTCCGCGCACGGCGGGTGCAGCCAGGACGGCACCATGAGTGCTGACGCGCCATTTCTCATCTCTGTCCAGGCCAAAGCAGGCCAGGAGGCCATCAGAGGAGCCGACATAGACCAGGCCTTCGGCGCCGGATGCCTGGCTCTGGGCCGCGCCCGGCAGGCGATGCTGCCAGTTCATATAGGGCCGGCTGGCCTTCTGATCGTAGGCGATGACGCGGATCTTGTCGACCCAGTCGCCGATGAAGATGCGCAGGCCCTCGCCATGGCCGACCACGTACGGGGCGGTGGCGGGTTCAAAGGGCAGGTCGTAGCGCCAGATCAGCTGGCCGTAGATGGCATCGATGCACAGCAGAGTGCTTTCGGCGATGACATAGAGACGGTCGTCGTGCTGTTTGGTGCCGTCGGCCAGGGTCATCACCGCGCGGGTGACCTCGATATCCATCCGGATCAGCGACGGCAGGGGATCGGTCACGAAGCGGGTCATGCCGCTGGTGGCATCCAGCCCGTGCAGGCTGCGATCGGCCAGCTGCAACACCAGCAGGTCGTTGATTTCCGGGTCGATCCAGGCCAGGTGCACTGGTGCAGGAAATTGCAGGTCCCACGAGAAGTCGAAGGCGATGTCGGTCACCTGTCGTTGCATCTCCGGGGCATCGGTCCCAGGCACCAGGGCCGTGGTTCGGTTCTGGCCGCCGCAGGCGGTCAGCAACAGCAGGCCTAGGGCCAGGCCGGGCAAGACGAGTCGATGCAGTTCAGACGTCAGATTCCGCACGCCGTATCCTCCAGGGGCGGGGGTGGCACAAGCTGGGGGGATGTCAGTTGTCCAGCTTGAGATCGGGCAGCTCGGGATAGCGCTGCTGCTGTTCCCGGTAATAGCGTTGGAATTCTTCGAACACGGCCTGGTTGGGCTTGTTCTGAGCATCCGCGATATTGTCGAGGAACCAGGTGGTCATGGCGCTGTCGCGGCGTTGGGTCAGACGCTGGAAGGTGTTGTGCCAGACCCAACCGGCATTGCTGCGTTCGAAGCGATCCAAATCGCGAGCGTACTCGTCACCACTGCGACGATAGGTCACTTGATAGATGTGGCGTAGGACCCGGGTGTTGAAGTAGTCGGCTACCTGATCGCGCGGATGGACCGGTTCGATGTTACGGGTCTTGTTGCTGATGCCGTGGAACTGCAGGGTGATGCGGTCCGATTCAGGACTGATGCTGTCAAAGATGGCAATGCCATAGACTTCGCCGCGGACGAAGCCTTCCACACCTTCGCGGCCGGGGTCGTAGGGCTCCAGGGCGATCTGGGCGATTTCGCTCGGTAGCAGCAGGCGGCGGTTGAGCCGTTCTTCGATGCGCTTGCGCACCCGGTCCAGGCCCAGGGCGATACTACGTCGGCCTTGATCCTCGAAGTTGAAGCGATCCTGATGCCCCTCGTGGATGTCGTCCAAGGCCTCCATGCGGGTAAGATTCTCGTCCAGAGCAATCACGGTTAACGGCACTTGGCGGTTGCCGCGGGCCAATTCGCTGCGGTCGAGGATGGTGTTCAGATCGTCATCGGTGTCGGTGTCGCTGATGACCCGCAGGGCGTTGCCGTCCACTTCGACATCGCGGTATTCTTCGGCGATCTGCGCCAGCACTTCGTTGTAGTGCGAGCTGTAGCCCAGGGTGCCGTCTTCCAGCTGGCCAACGCGGTTGCGCAGGCGGAAGATGACGTAGTGGTACACTTCACCGTAGCCTTTCTCGCCAGGCAGGACGAAGCGTTGCAGCTCATCCACCTGAATACGAAGAGCGTACTCGTTGGTTTCCCGCGTCACGCCGGTCGTGCTTTCCACCAGCATCTCGCGCAGGGTCTCCAGGTCTTCGGTGTAGTCTTCGCTCATCTGCTCCATGGCCGGGGCTTGCAGCCCAGCACAGAGGACCAAGGAGGAGAGCACAGTCGTCAATCGAGCCATCGCATGTTCCCATGCCAGGGGGCCGGTCCGCAAGGCCTGCGCTAACTAGCGCTCTGTTACGGACTTAAGCACAGCCTGGGAAAGAGTGGGAGCTGAGGCTAAATAGCGGGTGTGCAGGTGCAAGGTGACTGGATCGGCACTTGGGGAACAGTGCATGAGACGCTGAACTGGTTTATTCTGGCAGGCGTTGCAGCCGGAAGGGATCATCCTGCCATTCGACGATCACCCGATGTCGTTGGGGGTCTTGGTTTTGACCCGGCTGGACCTTGGGTTGGATCCAGCCGATGATGTGCAGGCTGTACAGGCTCCAGGGCAGCTTGGGAGTCATGCCCCGCTGGGTATTTGGCAGCCGGTTATCGTAGCTGAGGGGGCTGCCATCGGCCCACTGCCAACCCGCTTCGGTGTCATAATGCAGAGACAGCCAGGCATCGCTGCCCGGTCGCATCAGATCGAGCAACCAGGTCTCGTGCTGTTGGTCAGGGATGCTGGGCAGCTGGGCGCCCAGGCGCCGGGCCAGCTGTTGGGCTTCGGGAAAGGTCATGGCGATGGGGATGCGCAGGCGACGACGGTCGCCGTGCTGTTCGCTCATACGCCAGGCAGCATCGGCATCGCCAGTCAGGGCGACTTGGGTGGCGGCGACATCGCGCAGCACCCGCGCCGGCCTGCAGCAGCGCCTGGTAGTCGGCTGGTTGCCAGTGCTCGCTAACAATGCCGGCCAGATGCTGCGGCTGTACCGCGGCAAGCTGCGCCACCGGTAGGCGATGGCCACTCAGATCGATGGTTTGTGGCCGTAGGCCGGCCAGGCTACTGGCGTCGGTCAGGGGGCTGCCGACGGTGCTCAGGATGACCAGGCCGCTGGGCATGATCGGCAGGGTCTGGAGCTGGGTATCCTGTATCGCTAGGTCACGCAGTCGTGGCGCGTCCAGGCGGCTGGTGGCAGTCAGGGGATTGTCATTGGCGGTCAGTTTGACCAGGTGTGGCAAACTGGCGATGGTATCCAGCTGGGTGATTTGGTTGTCTGACAGATCGAGGTTGCGTAGCGGCAGGCCGTGCAGGGCTTCGATACTGGTGATGGCGTTTTCAGCCAGGTTCAGATTGCGCAGATCTTTGCCTCGGCAGAAGTCCAGGCTCCGGATCTGGCAGTTGTCAGCGGCGCAGGTCTGCAGCGGCATGTTCGCCAGGATGCTGCTGGGATCCTGCGTCAGGTCGTTGACGGTCAGTTGGGTCAGGTGCAGACCGGCGATGGCGTCGAGCTGTCGGATCCCGGTGTCGGTGATGGTCAGATCGATCAGATCCGCACAGTCGGCCAAGGGGCTGAGATCCTGCAGGTTCGGGCATTCGCGTAGATCCAGGTAGCGCAGCGGCAGGCCGTGGAGCGGACGGAGATCTGAAAAGGGGTTGTTCCCAGCGCTCAATCGTTGCAGCGGCATTCCGCGCAAGGGGCTCAGATCCTGCACCTGGCAATTGGCGATGCTGAGATGGGTCAGCGACTGGTGGTGCAGTGGGCTCAGATCCTGGCATGGATTGTCATCAAGATGGAGGTGTCGCAGCGGCATGTTGGCCAGGGGGCTGAGGTCCCTGATGCCCATTTTGCTCAAGTGGAGATGTCGGACCTCCGTGGAGTGGGCCAGCAGCTGCAGCAGGCGATGGGTGATCGCCTGGGGAAAGGGCTCCGGGCGTTGGTTCAGCAACAGCAGGGCGATGCGGTCGGTCGGATCGCTGTCGATCAGGGACTCGGCCTGGCTGATGGCCAGGTCGTAGTGCCCTCGTCGCCAATCAGAACAGACCTGCAGCATCAAGGCCACGCGGTCGTTGATCTCAGCAATGCGTTCGGCCACCTGGCCGTGTTCCGCCTCGGCGATCAGATGTGCCAAGTCGGCGCCTTCGGCCAGGCGCATACTGTACCAGGGCAGACCGGTCTCGTCTTCACCACAGTCCAGCACCGGGACGATGCCGGGATGTGCCAGGCGGGCGGTGATGCGTGCTTCGCGCACAAAACGACGGCGCTTGGACTCGTCCTGTTGTCGGTGACTGCGGAGGACTTTGCAGGCGACGCTGCGCTGCAGATGGCGGTCGATCACCCGGAACACCACGCCGCCACCGCCGCGGCCGATCAGACCGTCTTCCCGATAACGCGGCGTGGTTTCGACGCTGAAGCTGTCGGCCGGGACCGCCGGAAAGCGCGGCAGTGTCAGGACGCCGGTGCCTTCGGAGCTGTGTGTGGTGGAGGTTGCCTGATGCGGCGGCCGACGCAGGCGCATGGTTTCTACCACCGTGGACATCATCAGGTCGGCCATGGTGCTCTCGGTGGCCCTGGCCAGCTGCTCGTCCACGAGGTTGTCGTTTTGTTTGTCTGCTTCGCCGTTCATACGCCTTCCTCTAAGCTACCACAGGCAGGCGCTTTGCGCCACAGTGCTGCGCGGCAACATGGTCGCTTATGAGCATTCGGATCATCACCCGTGCCGACGACCTCGGCAGCTTCCTTTCCGCCACCCCCGCCATCTTGGAGACCTGCGAGCAAGGTTGTTGCCGCAATGTCTCGGTGCTGGCTGGCGCTCCGGCGCTAGCGCAGGCAGCCAAGGCCATGGCCGGTCGCAGCGACATCTGTTTCGGCCTGCACGCCGCGATCAGCTGCGAGTGGGACCATCCCCGCTGGGGGCCCTGCGCCGATCCGGCGCGGGTGCCGGCTTTATTGGCGGAGGATGGCGGCTTGGTGGCGAATCCCGGTATCGTGCACAGTCGCGGTGTCCCGACCGAGCAGATCCTGCTGGAACTGCAGGCGCAGTTGGATCGGTTGCGAGAACTCGGCTTCGATATCCGTTATATGGACACGCATATGCCTTGGGATTGGCTGTACGAGCTGGGCTGCGAGGACCAGCGGCTGGAGTCGATGTTGAGCCAGTGGTCCCGGGCGCGTGGACTGATCTATTGGCAGCAAGCCCCGGTTAAGAAATTGCCCCGGAGCGAGCAGACTACGGACTGGAACGCCCTGGTGGACGATGGCTTGTATCTGTGGGTCGGTCATCCCTGCTACGATGACGAGGAGATGCGCCGAGTGGTGCCGGCTGGCGGCCAGGCCGGCGAGGTGGGTACGCAGCGTGACCAGCAGCGCTTGGCATTTGTGCAAGCGACGACCTTGGCAGAAATCGAGCGGCGAGGGATTCGCTGCATTCGTTATGACGAGTGGTAAATTGCCCAGAGCCAAAAAAAGCCCCGCGCCTCAGGCGCGGGGCTTTTTTTGGCGCAGACGATTCAGTTGTTGCCGAGGGTCTCAGCCAGGCCGGCATAGACCTGGTACAGATAGCTGATCGCGCTTTCGATATGTTCAGCACGCTGGGCGCAAAGTCGACGAAGCTCACCAGCTCCTGGATGCGTCCATCCTGAGCCTGGGGGGCCAGGTGCCGCCAATTGGCGCCGAATCAGATGATCAGGGGCACGTGCGTACCGCTGTCCTGGAGATGGCGTTTGCTTCGCATCATATTGCCGCCGTGATCGGCAAAATAGAAAACTATGCTGTCATCCAGCTCATTATCCTCGGCAAGATATTTGAAGACGCCGCCGACCTGGGTGTCCATCTCCTCCAGTCGGTCCAGAAAATAGGCCCAGTCCTCGCGCGCCATCGGCGTATCCTGATGGTACGGCGTCAGGATCACCGCTGCGGGATCGTGCCGGGGTGTCTCCTCCCGCATTTCCGGGAACAGGTAGCTCTCGTGGGTGCTGACGATATTGAACATCTGGAAGAAGGGCATGTCCGGATCGGGGCGATGCCGCCAATGTGGACCGCGCTGCGGGGCGTCATCGCCCTGCGGTTTCCAGATGAACTTGCTGGCATCCCAGGCCGCTGCCATGGTCAGGTCCGTGTCACCGCATAGATAGCGGCCGGTATTGTTGTCGGTGACGGTCAGCTCCGCCGTGCTGAAGCCGGTCTCGTCGTACTGGCGGCTCACCGTGGGGCCGTCGGCGGTGCTGCCGTCGCTGAAGCGCCAGGCATAGGAGACAACCTCGCCGTCGACATCCTCGCTGCTTTCTGCGCTGAAGCTGATGCTCGCCGGCGGTTTGGCCAGGCGCTGGGAGGCGGTGATGCGTGCGATTGGCGCCAGATTGTCCGTCGGATTGACTTTGATCAGCGTGCTGGACACACCGACGCCGCCGTCGTTGTCGGCCGCCTCCAAGATCACGCGGTAGACGCCGGGCTGCTCGTAGGTGTGGGTCGGATCCGAGGCCAGGTTTTCCTGCTGGCCATCGCCGAACTGCCACTGGTAGAGGTACACGGCATCGTCGGGATCGCTCGATTCCGAGCCATCGAAGCGCACCGTCAATGGCACACGGCCTTCTTGGACATCGCTGGTGATAACCGCCTTCGGTGCGGTATTGCCGGCTTTGCCCTGCTTGCGCTCGGGCAGCTGCGGTTGGGGGATCAGATAGGGGCGTCCCAGTACCACATGGGTCTTCAAGTTATCCAAGCGGTCCACGACCAGGGTCAGTTGCTCGACCATGCTCACGTCGAGCACGACGGCATGGTGATCGCCGTCGTGGAGCGATCCGCTTTGATACAGATAATTGCCATCACCCAGCACGTCGAAGCCGACGGGCCCGTTCTTGAGCAGGCCGATATCGAAGGTGAATCCGGAATACTGTCCGTCCAGCTCGTAGCTCACGGACTGCTTGGATTCGGTGAAGAAGAGGCCGCGTTCATACTGGCGATCGCCGATGGCCAGGTCGGATTCCTTTGGCGCCTGGTTAACCAGGATGGACCCGTTCTTTCGGAAAGGGTCCTTGCCACTGCGATCCCGTGCCTCCGTGGGCTGCAGGTCGGTAAGATGGACCATCTCGACAGTATGCGCGATGCTGACCAGACAACAGCAGGCGAGCACCGTGAGAGCCGGCCGGATGGCGCGATATGGTCGCATGCATGGTATGGTCATGGGCGTTCTCCTTATTACAGAATCCAGCGTCCGAAGGCATCAATTGAAGGCGCTCGCAGAGGCGCTGAGGCGTGGGAAACCGTTCATTCCGAACGGTACTTCTTGATGCGCGACCAAGCCTCCGGTTCCAAGGGCAACACATCGTGATCGATGGCCCAGGTCTGCCATTGTTCGGCCAGATCCTTGCGCACCTCCGGATGTTCCTCGGCACGGTCGTGATATTCATAGGGGTCGATGGTGAGGTTATAGAGCTCCCAGGGCTGGGCATAGCCGCCGGAAACCAGCTTCCAATCGCCGGTAATGACCGCGCGTGTGCTCTCGTGCTCGAAGAACAGCGCTCGCTCGGGGACGGCCGTGCGATTGGTGAGCAGGCTCTGGCTCTCCAATGCGGGCAGGGGGGCCAGGCCCCAGCGGCTGGGATAGGGGGTGCCTACCGCTGCCAGCACCGTCGGCACGATATCGGTGATGTGCGGCCGGCCATTGATCCAGGCGTCCACGGTCGTTAGACCAGCCGGCCAGTGCATGATCAGCGGTGAGCTGACGCCGCCCTCGTAGCTGGAACTCTTGTATTGCCGGTATGGCGCATTGTTCAGATTGGCCAGCAACTTGGCCAGCTTGCCGCCGAATTTGGTGGCGCCGTTGTCGCTGAGGAAAATGACCAGCGTGTTGTCCAGTTCATCGCGTCGCCGGAGGGCCTCGCAGGCCCGGCCGATCTGTTCATCCACGATTTCGACCAGGGTGGCATAATTGGACGCGCGCTCGATCCAGGCGGCTTGCTCCTCCTGGCTCAATTCGTTCCAGGCATGCTCGAACCAGGGCTGCACATCGGCGGGGGTCCAACCTTCCGGCAGCAGACCATTGGCGGCCATGTTGTGGATACGCTGCTGCCACAGCACCTCGTAGCCGACTTCATAGCGGGGACGGACACGCTCCACCCGTTCGGCGGGGGCCTCTACCGGCATATGTGGCGCGAAAGGGGCATAATAGATGAAATAGGGCTGGTCATCATCTGTGCTATCGATCAGACGCACCACCTCGTCACCCAAGGCGGTGGTCAGGAAGAAATCCTCCGGCAGCTCTTCCACAGGAATGTGCTGATTGCCTCGAAGCAGCATCCAAGGAGTGAAATAGCCGCCGCCGATGCGCTTGCCCTGATCGTCGTAGCTGACCCGGCTGCCGCCGCCGGAGGTGATGCCGAAAAAGCTGTCGAAACCACGATCGGTGGGGAAGGTGCCATGGCTTTGACCGCTCTGCCACACCTGGGACGTGGTTTGCGCGGGAGACAGATGCCATTTGCCGACCATGTGCGTGCTGTAGCCGAGTGGGCGGAGGATTTCCGACAGCATCGGATAGGCGAGGCTGGGGCCGGCCCGGTAGCCGGGGCGCTGCTCATCGGCGGCGGTCATCCAGCCGAGTTGCACCTCATGGGCATAGCGGCCGGTCATCAAGGCCGCTCGCGAGGGGCAGCAGCGGGAATAGTTACGGAACTGCCGAAAGCGCAGGCCGTCATTCGCCAGGCGATCCAGGTTCGGCGTGTGCAGTTCCGAGCCGTACACGCCGAGATCGGAATAGCCCATGTCATCGACCATGATCAACAGGACGTTGGGGCGATCGCCGTCCTGGGCGTACAGGCTTTGGGCCAGCGCCAGGCAGAACAGCGTGCAGATGATAAGTATGACGCTTCCCTCAGAGGGGGCGCCCCCGTCAGTCCGGCTCGGACCTCGCGCCTCCGGCGCACACCCCCACGCTCCTCCGTCGCGGTTCGCTCGCTGCGCGAGCGTTTTGGGCGGCGCTTCGCGCATTTTACGCCCAAAACCACCGCTCGGTCGGACGACTTCGCGCTTGGACGCGCTCGCTTGTTTCGTCTCGAATCCGGCCCTCTTTCGACTTTTGAGGGACCCGTCAAGTATGCGCATAGCTGGAATCCTCGTTCGCGTTCGTGATCATCATGATCAGGGCGCGACCGGTTTCGAAAGCTATCATGTATTACCGTTCGACGCCGCCGCCGGTCCCGCCAGAATTCAGGCATGGGTGAGCGGGTCACCATGAAGCAGGTGGCAGCGGCGGCCGGGGTGTCGGTGAATACCGTTTCCCTGGCACTGCGCGGGCATCGCCGTATCGCAGCCGCCACCCGGGAGCACGTCCGGGCAGTGGCGGACCGCCTCGGCTATCGTCCGGATCCGGTGGTGGCCGCCGGCATGGCGCGCCTGCGTCGATCGGAGCTACCGGATGTCGGCGGTCTGTTGATGGTGTTGCATGCGACGCCTGCCGCCGAGCTGCAGCGTTGGGAGGGTATACGCAGTGTGCTGACCGGCATTCAGCGGCGCGCACAGGCGCTTGGCTATCGGATCGAACAGCGGCAGCTCCATTATGGAGCCGATGTGCTCCGTCATCTGGTCAAGGAGATACGCGAGCGCGGTGTTCCCGGACTGCTGATCGTCGGGCCCTGGGGCCGTGAGCTGATGCCAGCATTGCGGCGCCTGCTGGAACAGTGTTCTATGCTCCGCTGTGGAAATCCTTTGTCGGATCTGCCGATCCATTTCTGCAAATCGGATCATTACCAGGGCACCCGGCTGGCCATGTACCGCGTTCTGGAACGGGGCTCTTCTCGTCCCGGGCTGGTGCTCAATACCGGTTTCGATCATCAGCAGGACGGTCAGATCAGCGGCGCCTACCTGAGCGCCATTCAGATGCTGCCTGCGGCGGATAGAATTCCGCCGCTGCTGGTGGCGAGCCACTTGTCATCGCAGCAACGGCGGGCGCAAATCCGGTCCTGGTGGCAGGAGTGGCGACCCGATGCCATATTGACGGTGCTCAAAAACGAATCGCGCGAGCGCTGGCTCTCCTGGAATCCCCATCGCGATCCGGTCCTGCTGGTCCAGGTCAACCGCACCGGTGAAACCCCCGATTGGCCGGGCGTCACCTTTCCGGGCCGCGATCTGGGCCACGCCGCCGTGGACAGCCTGGTGAGCATGATCCACAGCGGCGAATCCGGCCCGCCCCGTTTTCAAAAGGGGATCACGGTTTCCGGCACCTGGGTGGATGTGTGAGAGCAACTTCCCGTATGCTAGTTCGCACAAATAGCCGATCATTGAGGCGTGGCGGCTGTCCGGCATCGGTCCCAGGCATTTTTTTCAGCACTTGGCCCGCTCGCTCTCAGGTGCGACGTTTTGCAGACGAGTCTCGAAGTCGGGCTCTTCGGCATTTCGTGTGGGTGGCTCGACGCACGGAGGCCTGCTGCTAGTGCTGTGTCCCATAAATAGCCTTCATAATTCTTCGTGGCGCAGCGCATCTGCAGCTTTGCCGAACCCTCGAAATGGCGCTGCCATTCCTTCGGAACCTGCGCCTTGCATCTGCACTACGGCGCTTTGAATTCTATCAGCTATTTACGGGACACAGCACTAGTGCTGTGTCCCGTAAAACCCTGACCGTAATCACGGTCAGGGTTGAGGTGGCACAGCGCCGAGCTCGTTTCAGCGGCGGCGGCGGCCCAGGCGGATACCACCGACCAGCGGTTTCAGTAGCCGCGGGCCTTTGATCTCCATGTCGGCGATCGAGCGCTTCACCTCGGTGGCAGTGGATGCGGTGATGCCTTCCACTTCTTCTTCCTCCAATTCCATGCCGATCAGCTTTTCTATTTCCAGCAGGAATTGGCCATCGGCCGGGGTGATGAAGGTGCGCGCGAAGCCGGCGGTGCCGCCCATGCGACCGGTACGGCCGATGCGGTGCACGTATTCCTCGGCGTGTTCGGGGATGTCGTAATTGATCACGTGGCTGACGGTCGGGATGTCCAGGCCACGGGCAGCGACATTGGTCGCGATCAGGCAGTTCAGGGTGCCCTCGCGAAAACCCTGCAGGGTTTTTTCCCGTTTGCTTTGCGGCAGGTCACCGTGGATCGCGGCGGCCTTGAGCTTTTTCCGCTTCAGCACCGTGGCGACGCGATCGGTTTGAGCCTTGGTCTTGCAGAATACGACCAGTTTTTCTGGCTGCATCTGCTCCATGTAATGGGCCAGCAGCTTGGTCTTTTTATCCTGGTCGACGGCGATGTAGGCTTGGTCGACGCGGTCGGCGGTGACCCTTTCCGGCAGCACGTGAACCAGTTCGGGCGCTTTCTGGAAACGGTCGGCCAGCTTGCGGATCTCATTCGGCATGGTGGCTGAGAACAACAGAATCTGCCGTTTCGGATTGCTGTGGCTGAGTACGTATTCGATGTCCGGTAGGAAACCGATATCCAGCATCTGATCGGCTTCGTCCAGGACGATGATCGACAATTGTGAGCAGTCGATGTGACCCTGGCGCATGTGGTCGATGATCCGGCCCGGGGTGCCGATGACCACGTGCGGCCGTTTGTCCAGGGCGTGCAGCTGGTCGCGCATGCTCACGCCGCCGTAGATCAGCGCTGCGCGGGCCTGGCTCTTGCCGGCCAGGCGGCAGAAATGCTCGTGCACCTGCCGAGCCAACTCGCGGGTGGGGCACAGCACCATGGCGGCCAGGCCGTCCTGCTCCAGCTCGTACAGACGTTGCAAGATGGGCAGCGAGAAAGCGGCGGTTTTGCCGGTGCCGGTTTGGGCCTGACCGATCAGGTCGCCGCCGCGGAGGGCAATGGGGATGGCGCCGTTTTGGATGGGCGTGGGCTCGGCAAAGCCCAAGTCCTGCACATCGGCCAGCAGCTGGTCGTTCAGGCCCAGTTCGCGCCAGTGCTCGGCCTTGGGTCGGCTGGCCAGTTCTTCTGCTTCTTGCATCCGCAGCGGCAGGTGGGCGGCGGTTTCCGAGGGATCGGCCGGGATCGGCTTCTTGGCCTCTTGCTCGATGATCAGGGCCTGCTCGTCCTCGACCACGATGGGCTCTTCAGCCAGATCGGTCAGGGCCGTCCCAGGCTGCGGGGTGGCTTTGACGGGCTTCGGCTCCGGCTTCGGCTCCGGCTTTGGCTCCGGCTTTGACTCCGGCTTCGGCTCCGGCTTTGACTCCGGCTTCGGCTCCGGCTTTGACTCCGGCTTCGGCTCCGGCTTTGACTCCGGCTTTGACTCCGGCTTTGACTTGGAGGGTGCCGGTTTTGTCGGAGACGCTTCGCTGGATTTGGCCGGGGTGTCGACTTGTTTCTGGTCGGATGTGCCGGCGATGCGCACCTGGGCGCGGCGGATTGGGAATAGCCGGCCATTGCGATCGCCACGCAGGCAGAAACCGGGAGTCACCAGTTCGGCGATGTGGCCGGTCGGTACGCCGCTGTCGGCAATATGCCCGATCACCTCGTGGAAGTCGTCATGGGGTTCGCCCTGGCAGGGGATGGCCACCAAACCGGCGGCAGCCAGCAGCTCGCTCAGACGCGCTTGGGCCCAGTTGGGAGTTTCGGGGTCGCAAAGTTCGACGATGCCGGTGGCCAGATCGATCAGTCGTTCATGCATCGGGCCGAGATCGCGCTGGGGGCCTGCCAGCTTGAGCCGCGGCGAGCTCTGCTGGTCCAGGTGACGCGGTGTGTCCTCGCGGGCCGGTTTGGCCTGGGGGCTCGTCTGGTCGTCCTTGCTGGGCTTGGACGGCGTCTCACCGTGATCCGTTTCGGGCTTATTGTGATGGTCAACCTTCGCCTTTGCCTTTGGCTGATCGGTTTTGGGCCCGGTGTGGTCGTGCTTGCCGCTGGCCGGCGGAGCGTCGGATGTCGGCGCGTCCGGCTGCTCGATGCGGTTGGCGGTCTGTTCGCCAGACTCGGCGTCGCCGGTTTTCTTGCTACGCTTGCGACGACGACGGCGGCGCTTGCGCTTGCCGGGCTCTGCTTCCTCGCTGCCATCGGAGCCGTCTCTGCCGCGCTCATCCCCATCGTGATCGCGCTTCGTATCTGGCTGTTCCGGCGCGGTGGCGCTGGGTTGCTCCGGTGCGGCGGGGTCTTGCAAGCCGGCGACGGTACTGGCATCCAGGACTTCGGGCTGCTTAGCTGGTTTGCCGCGCCTCCTGCGATTGGGAGCCGGGGAGTCGGCCTTGCCGGTCTGATCAGCTGGCGCTTCAGTAGCAGCCGGGGGCTGTTGCTTGGCAGCTGGCTCAGGTTTGGGTTTCTTCGGCTTGGTTCTGCTGGGTTTGGTTTGGCTGGGAGCGGCCGGCGCTGCCTTCGGGGTGTCAGGTTTGGCTTGCCGTTTGGCAAGCACTTGCTGAAGAGCGCCGATCAGCTCTTCCTTGGCGAGACGGCTGCGACCTGGGATCTGGTGCTCGGTAGCAAGCTGACGCAGTCCTTTGATGGTCATGCCGTCGAGTTCGGTGGCTTGAGTCATGGAGTTTCCACTGGGTTGGGACCCGCATGCCGAGGCGGGCGAAAGTGATGGGACGAGACATCACGCGGGAGCAACGCGGTGGTTGCCCACCCTGCGGACGTGAGCCCATCTTCGGCAGAGCGCGTGGTTCTAAGGCTGCTGCACTGGCTCACAAGGCTTGGGCTTGTTGCAAACGATGAGGTCGTGCTGACGTATCAATAGCAAGGGGTTGAACGATCATGCAGGAATCGGATCTGCGCCACGCCGCCGGGGCCTACCTGGCGGGGGAGTTGGACTGCGACCAGGAGCGGGTGTTTGAGGCCCTGATGGCGCGTGACTGGCGTGTGCAGCAGGAACACGACTTCTGGCTACGCATGAAGCGGGAGCTGCCGGCCGCCGGTCGGCCCACTGCGGTGCAAGCGCCAGGGCCAGAGCTGGCGGAAGCCCTGCATGCTCGCCTGGCCAAGGAACGCGTGCTGCGTTGGGATCCCTGGCGTTGGGGTGGTTGGGCGGCGGCGGCTTGCCTGGCACTGTTGGTTAGTCAGTTCTCCTTGACTCAGGCGACCTACTTCGAGGAGAATGGCGACGCGGTGCAGGCGGTCAGCGTACGCGACGATGTGGATCCGGTTCGCTATGAGGGACAGGCGGTGTCGGACGAATCGATCGAGGCGGAGCCTTGGCTGGGGCTGTGGACTCGGCCGATAGCGATCGATCCAGCTATCGCTCCGGGCAAGGACCAGGCCTTGCTGGTTCTCCAGGTGGCCGGCAACAGTCCAGCGGCCCAGGTCGGGGTGCAGCCGGGCGATCTGCTGCTGGATCTGGGCGATTGTCCGATGTATTCGCGCTGGTGCATCAAGCATGCCATCGGCCAGCGCGAACCGGGCAGTACCGTACCGCTGCGTTTCTGGAGTGCCGAGCAGCAGACCATTCGGCAGGTCGATCTGGCTTTGGGTGCACTGCTGCACCGTTGATTGTGCCTGCCAAGTAGCGTTGACGCTTCCCTCAGAGCTCCCGCCGGCTCTGCGGGCCGGCTGCGAAGAGCCCGGAACTCCTGCTTCCGGGCGCAAGGTCTTTTTGGCAGAATATCTGATCCTTCCATGTCCAATCGACACGGTGGCGATGTGAGTTCCTGGCAAGGGGGTGTTGCCCCCTCGCGCCTCCGGCGCACCCGTCAGCGTTGACACCGCCGCCTGTCGCGACGTATCCTCAGGCATGGATCATGACTACGACCTTGCGGTGATCGGTTCCGGACCAGGTGGTGAAGGCGCGGCTGATCCTACGCTACAATGCCGCCATCCTGGGCCTGCATCTGCTGCTGGTGGGCCTGGGGTCCTTCCAGCCCTTCGCCATGCTGTTCGAAGCTACGGTTCCAGCCATGGCTGCCATGGGCTTCCAGATCTGGCTCGACACCCGCGTTGTGTGACGCGGGTCTGACGTGTGCAAAAGCCTTTTCGCGACCGCCCATGCTCGGTATAATGCCGAAAGGATCCGAAGGGGGCTGGTTATGAGCGCACGCGGCATCATCTCCTCGCACCAAGTGGCGGTCTGGCGGACGGAAGTCATCCGACGCAACCAGCAGCACAAGGTCCGGCAGCGCCTGCGCTGGCTGCGTTTCATCACCCTGATGGCCCTGGTCTTCACCCTGCAGGTGGGCATTGCCCATTACCTGTTGCTGATCACCGGCGCCACGCTGCTGTGGGTGTCGATCGCCCCGTGCATTGCCTTGGGCCTGTGCCTGTTGCTGGAGGTCGGCATCGGTCTGTCCATGCTGGTCTTCGGCGCCTGTGCTGTGGGCCTGATGGGGGCGATGGATAGCTATACCGTGTTCCCGCCAGTGGCGATCATGATGATGATCCTGGTCTCCGGTTTGGCGGCCTGGGGCTACGAGGCGGGCCAGGAGGTGTGAGCTCTATTCGATGAAATCCGCCACCGTCGGCAGTCGTTGTCTTCTCCCACCAGCGGTGGCGGCATCCAGGCGGGGGCGGCAGGCCAGCAGGCCCTTGGTGTAGGGGTGCTCGGGGTGGTTGAAGATTTGTCCAACCGGGCCCTGCTCCACCGCTTCGCCGCGCCACATCAGCACCACCCGGTCGGCGATGTCGGCGACCACGCCCAGGTCGTGGGTGATGAACAGCACTGCCATGCCGCGTTCACGCTGCAGGTCTTTCAGCAGGTCGATGATCTGGGCCTGGACGGTCACATCCAGGGCGGTGGTCGGTTCGTCGGCGATCAGCAGCGCCGGGTCGCAGGCCAAAGCGATGGCGATGCAAATCCGTTGTCGCATGCCGCCGGAGAGCTCGTGCGGGTATTGGTCATAGCGGCGCTGCGGTTCGGCCAGTTGCACGGCGCGGAACAATTCGATGACACGCTCGCGGCGGGCTGTCGGTGGCAAGGTGGTGTGTAGTTCCAGGGCTTCGGCCACCTGCAGGCCGCAGGTTTGCACCGGATTGAGGGCGGTCATCGGCTCTTGGAAGATCATGCCGATGTCGTGGCCGCGGAGCTGGTTCAAGCGGTTTTTCGGTAGCTGCAAGACGTCTTCGCCGCGAAAACGGATTGCGCCCTGATAGCGCGCTGGGGTGTCGTCCAGCAGGCGCATGGCTGACAGTGCACTGACGCTCTTGCCGGAACCGGATTCGCCGACCAGTGCCACCACCTGGCCGGGTTCGATGCTGAAATCCAGGCCACGCACTGCCTGGGTATCGCCAAAGCTGACATGCAGGCTGTCGAAATGGAGAAGGGCAGATGTGCTCATCGTTCCAACTCCTTGGGATCCAAGGCCTCGCGCAGGGCATTGCCGATCAGGTTCAACGCGGTGACCAAGCCGAAAATCGCCAGGCCGGGGACCCAGATCAGCCAGCTGTACTGCACTTGCTGCCGGCCGACATCCAGCAGTGAACCCCAACTGGGCACGGAGTCGTCGCCCAGGCCGATAAAGGCCAGGCCGGATTCGGCGAGTACGGTGCCGGCGATGCCGAAGGTGGCCGAGATCAGCAAGGGTGTGGTGGCATTGGGCAGAATATGTCGGAACATGATCCGCCAGCCGGGTAGGCCTAAAGCGCGTGCCGCCAGGACGTAATCGCGGCTCATTTCCCGCAGGAATTCGCCTCGGACCAGGCGTGCGGTGCTGGCCCAGCCGGTCAGACCGAAGATGATCATCATCAGATAGATGTCGCGGCCCAGCACCGCCACCGCCACCAGTACCAGGATGAAGGTGGGGAAGGTCATCATCAGCTCCACCACGCGTTGCAGCAGCAGATCCACCCAGCCGCCGAAGAAGCCTGAGACCGCACCGATGACGACGCCGATGAACATGCTGATGCCCACCGCCACCAGGCCGATGGTCAGGCTGACCCGGGCGCCGTAGACCATGCGTGCCAACACATCGGCGCCGCGATCGTCGGTGCCCAGATACAGGGTGGTGCCGGTGGTGGGGTTTTCGCTCATGGGCGCTTGGTAAACCGAGAATTTATCGCGGAACCCGTGTGGGATCAGTGGAAATATCGCGGTGACATCTTTGCTGTCATTGCCGCGGTATTCTGGCCATGTCAACGTGGTTGGTGGCCGCTCGCTCCAGATCGCGCGCCAGCCGTGTTTGGTCGGCAGCAGTGGCACCAGGCACAGCAGCATGCCACCCAGCAGCAAACCTGTGTTCAGCAGCAGGCGGTTGCCGGCTCGCCTGCGACGCAGGCACCACCACAGTGCCACAAAAATCGGCAGCAGCAGGCCGAACACATTGAACAGCAGGTGGTGGGGTTTGCTGTATTGGTTCTTATTGAACAGGTCGAACAGCACCGGGCAGTGCAGGCCGCTGTCGTCCCACCAGAACAGTGCCACCGGCGAGCACAGCAGCGGCGCGTAGGTGGCGATCAGAATGAAGCCGAGCAACAGCAGCAGGCCGACACGCGCGGCGGGGCGCGAGCCGAAACGGCGCAGGGCGATGGCCAGGGGGGAGGCGTTCGTGTTCATGTGAACTGCTCCCGGATCCGGGGATCCACCACCGCGTACAGCAGATCGGCGGTCAGAATCGACAGCAGCAGCAGCCCGACCGAAATAATGGTACTGCTCATGATCAATGGCACGTCCTGGGCGCGAGCCGCGTCCAACAGCAGCAGGCCGAGGCCGTTTATGGAGAAAATGCTTTCGACGATCACGAAGCCACCGAAGAGCACCGTCAGAAGACCCGAGCCCAGGGTGATCATGGTCACCAGGGAATTGCGTAGACAGTGGCCGTAGACCACCCGGTCCTCAGCGCAGCCCTTGGCGCGAGCGGTGCGGGCATAATCCGTATGCAGCTGCTCCAGCATTTGGCCACGCATATAGCGCGAGAGCACCGTAAAGCTGGCGTAGGTCAGGCAAATCAGCGGTAGCAGGCCGTGCCAGGCCAGATCCAGCAGGTAGCGGGGGGTGCCATACCACAGTGCGTCGGGGCTGGACAGACCGCGATTGGGAAACCAGGCCGGAGCGCCGGTGCGATCGGTGCAGAAATAAAACAGCAGCAGGCTGCCGACAAAGAAATCCGGCAGGCTCCACAACAGGAACAGACTGTTGGTGGTGACGTTGTCTTCCAGGCTGCCGTCGATGCGCGCCGAGCGAATGCCCAACGGAACCGCAATGCCCCAGGCCAAGCAGACCGAGATCATCTGCAGCCAGAAGCTGACGTACCAGCGCTCTCCGATCAGATCCATCACCGGACGCTGGAATTGTTCGGATTCCAGTTGGCCGGAAAAAAAGCGGACGAAGAAATCGACAAAACCGGTTTCGAGCACGACCGCCTGCCAGCGTTTGGTGGTGCTGAACTGAAAATCGTTGCCGTAGCGTTGCCAGAATTCCGCTATTGCCAGGCGTTTGCTGGCCGGGTCGGGATCGGTAAGGCGATAACCGTGCGTGCGGTCATTCTCATGCTCAATGCGCAGAAAGCGTAGCGCCTGATTGCGCAGTCGGATGCGTCGTCGCTCGGTTTCCGCCAGAACCTGGAGATCGATTTTCAACAGCGGCCGATAGGCACAGAAACTGAAGGCCAGGCTGGCCGGTCCGTGCAGTTCGGTCAGCTCTGGATCCTGGATGATGGCATACAGCGGCGCGGCCGCGAAACGCCCTTGGATCCAGAGCCGGGTTTCCGAACGAAGGCGGTCGGCCTCGTCCTGATCGGGTCGTCGCTCCAGCTGACGCAACCAGGCCACGAGGTCGGCTTGATCCAGAAAGCCGCGCGTATTCAGCAGCGCCGGTAGATCTTGACCCGTACGACGGGCCTTGGTCAGGCCGGACTCGATGCTCTGGCCGATCAGTTTGGGATCGAGCGCGCCTTCTTCATCGCCGGTGGCGCTCAGGGATGAGCGCAAGGGGTCCTGACCCATGCGAGCGATGGCGAAGGTGATCACCAAGGCCCCGAACATGGTGGGAACCAGCAGCAGCAGGCGTCGCAGCAGATAGGACCACACGTCAGCGCACCTCGAGCCACCAGCAGCTGGAAGCGCGATTGAACAGCGGGTGATACTGGTCCAGGCCGATGTCGACCCCCTTCAGCAGTTCCCGTTGGTCGCCCGCACCTTGGCGTTGGCTGTGCCAGGCGAACACGCCGCGCGCCACGGTGACGAACAGGTAGGGCTGTTCGCGGTAGATGATTTCCTGGATTTGTCGCGCGATGGCCTTGCGTTTGGCCGGTTCGAATTCGCGTCGCAGCTGGATGATCAAGGGGTCTGCCTCGTTGTTGGACCACTGCGAGAAATTGCTGCTGCGGGGATCGTCCACGGTGCTGCCGTGCCAGAGCTGCTTAAAGTCCACCTCGAGGCTGTCGGCGTCTCCCCAGTTGACGGTGAAGCCATCGAAATTGCGATTGTCGGCGCGGTCGCTCCATTCCTGCGATTCGACCGGATCACCAGCCAGGTCGACGCCGATCTTGCGGCACTCGTCCTGGTAGACGGCAAGCATGTTGGCAATGCTGCGAGCGAGACCGTAGTAAGTGACACGTATTTTCAGTGTGATCCGTTCGCCGTCGAAGTCCTTGTCGCGCCAGCCGTCGTTGTCGCTGTCGATCCAGCCGGCTTCATCCAATAAGGCGGCGGCGGCGTCTGGATCGAAGGTGAAGATGTCGATGTTGTCATGGTGGTAGGGGCTGCTGGGGTGCACAGGACCATCGCAGCGTTCTCCCAGACCGAAAAAGACCGAATCGAGAACGCGCTCGAAGGGAAACAGATGGGCCAGGGCCTGCCGTACCCGGATGTCGGTCAGCTGACGGCGACGGCAATTCCAGGCGACACCGATCCAGCGGTTGGCGCCGATCTGTTCCCAGCCGAAGGCGCCCTCACGACCACTGCGGTCATGAGGGCCCTCGGGCGCCTGGAAGCGGGGTTCGTGCTGGTCGAGGATTTCCGCCTTATATTGCGACGCCGATAGGCCGGTGTAGTGCACCTGATTGTTCTTGAAAGCAGTGAGCTCGGCTTCCGGTTGTTGCACCGCCGTGTCCCAGAAGCGTTCTTCGAAGTGGTCGGGAACGCCAAAAAACGACCGGTTGCGGACGAAACGCATGCCTTTTTTGGGTGTGTAGTCCACTAAGCGATAGGCGCCGACGCCGATCACTTGCCGTTTTTCGTCGAACCAATGCGTATTGAACAGGATCGGCAGCTGCTCGGCCGGAACCGGCTCGCCGGTGCTGTCACAGTTGTAGACATGTTTGGGGTAGGGCATGATGAGCAGGCTGAATTCGAGATTGCCGAATTCGCTCTCCTTCCAGCGCATCACCAGGGTGTGGTCGTCTTCCGCTTCGTACGAAACCAAGTTGTCGTAATACGGTTTCAGGTGCGGGCATTCCACCTGAGGGTCGGTGATCATGTCCAGGGTGAAGACGAAGTCGTGTGCGGTTAGCTGATGCCGTTGCCGCAACCAGGCGAAGCTTTCCTGGCTGGCGATGGCCGGGGTCTGCCATTCCACGTCCCTGCGAATGCTGATACGGAATTCGGTGTAGTCCTCATTGACGATGCAGGCGGTGGCGCAGCCAGCATCCCAGCGTTCGGGATCGATCTTCGAGCGTTTGGCCAGGTACTCGTTGCACATCTTGTGGATGGCGCGGGTGCCGGTGTAGCTTTCCAGCAGGTCGTTGGTGCCAGGGACGTCCTGACCGAAGCTGCGCAGGGTGCCCTGGACCTTGTCGGGGTCGTAGAATTGGAAATTCGGCGGTCGGAGGAAGTTGACGCCGGGTTTGGGGATGCCGTCTGGCTGATAGACGTCTGTTTGCGACATCGGCTCGGTGCTGCTGACCATGGTCGGTTGTTGCAGGCGCAGGAGAAGTTTCTCCTGCTGCCGCTGCAGCTGCTGCTGTTGCGTCAGCAGTTGCTCGAACACCGCGGTATTGGCTTGCAGGCTTTGGTTCAATTCGCCTATCTGCGCGGGTTCGCGGGACCGGTCGATGATCTGGATCAGCAGCAGCAGGGCGACGATCACGAGCAGCGTATTGGTGAATTTCATGCTCAGACACCCTGAGCATTGCGAGCGTCTGACAAGCAGCAGCGGGCACGGCATTGCGCCGTGCCCGCTGTGCATGGGTTGGCAAGCGATTTGGGCCTAGGTCAGTGCGCTGCCCATCAGCTGCTGGACGCGTTTGGCGAAGCTGCCGTGGTCCTTGATCGGTGCGCCTTCGGCCAGCAGGGCCTGATCGCGGAGCACCGCCAGGTAGTCGTCGACCAGGTCGCGGTGGCTTTCGTCGGTATGACGCTCGTTCAACTTCTTGATCAACTCGTGCTCTGGGTTCAGCTCCAGAATCCGCTCGGTGCCCGGCGTTTCCTGGCCGAATTGGCGCATCAGCTCTTCCATGTTGCTGGTCATGCCGTGCTGATCGGAGACCACGCAGCAGGGACTGTCGGCCAGGCGACTGGTCAGGCGTACTTCCTTGATGCCGTCCAGGTGCTCGGTGGCGTAGTCGAGGAAGGGCTTAAAGGTCTCGGTCTGTGCTTCCAGGTTCTTCTTGGTTTCCTCGTCGGCCAGATCGTCGGCGCCTTTGACCACGTTCACCAGCTTGGTGCCGTCGAATTCGTTCAGGTTTTGGCTGACCCATTCGTCGACCGGATCGTGCAGGTACAGGACCTCGTAGCCCTTCTTCAGATAGCCTTCCACTTGCGGCGCCGACTTGGCAGTGGCCAGATTGGGTGCGGTGATGATATAGATCGCTTCCTGGCCTTCGGGCATGCGAGCCTTGTAGGCCTCCAGGCCGGTGGTCAGGGGCTGATCACCGTCGTGTTCCTGGGTCAGGGTCCAACTGCTCTGCCAACGCGCCAGTTTGGCGACCTTGTCCTTGTTGTCGAAGTCGTTGACGATGCCTTCGCGCAGGATCTTGCCGAATTCGGCATCGATCTTGGTAAAGGCCTTCTGGTCCTCGTCGTCCTCACTGTTTGCGAGCTTACCCAGGTGATCGAGCACGCGTTTGACAATCTGCTTGCGCAGTTTGCTGACCCCCGCGTCCTTTTGCAGCAACTCCCGGCTGACGTTCAGCGGCAGGTCGTCGGAGTCGATCACGCCGCGGACGAAGCGCAGGTATTCCGGCAGTAGTTCCTCGCAGTCGTCCATGATGAAGACGCGACGCACATAGAGGTTCAGGCCGCGTTTGTTGCGGTCGAACAGGTCGAAGGGTTTTGAGCTGGGAATGAAAAGCAGGCCAGTGAAGCAGAGCGTGCCTTCGACCTGAAAATGCAGGCGGCTTGCCGGCTCGTCCCACTGCTTGCAGGCAGAGCGGTAGAACTCGGTGTACTGTTCCTCGCTGATATCGTCTTTGGATTTGGTCCACAGCGCCTTGCCCTCGTTGACCTGTTCCGGGCCGGTGTCCTCGGGCTTCTCTGCTTCCTTGTCGTCCTCGGTTTTCTGCTCCTCCTTGACTTTCGCGGGCGGTGGCTGGGGCAGGTAGATCGGGTAGGGGACGAAGTCAGAGTATTTTTTGATCAGGCCGAATAGCCGATACCGTTCGGCAAATTCGGCGGCATCTTCGCGCAGATGCAGGGTGATGGTGGTGCCTCGCTGCGGTCGAGCAATGGTCTCGGTGGCAAAGTCGCCATCGCCGCTGCTTTCCCAGTGCACACCTTCGTCGGAAGAGCATGTGGCGCTGCGGCTCTCGACCACAATCTGATCGGCCACCATGAAGGCCGAATAGAAGCCGACGCCGAATTGGCCGATCAGATTGGACAGGTCTGCCTTGTCCTTGGCCGCCTGGACAAATTCCTTGGTGCCGCTCTTGGCGATGGTGCCCAGGTGGTCGATGGCCTCGGCTTCGGTCAGGCCGATGCCGTTGTCGCGGATGGTGATGGTCTTGGCCTCGCTGTCGAAATCGATGTCGACGCGCAGGTCCTCGTCGCCACGGAGCAGGTCGCTGTCGGTCAGGGCCTGGAAGCGCAGCTTGTCGAGGGCATCGGAGGCGTTGGAGATCAGCTCGCGCAGGAAGATCTCGCGCTCGGAATAGAGGCTGTGGATCACGATATCCAGCAGCTGTTTCACTTCGGTCTGGAAGGCGTGTTTGCTCATGGCGTTGAAGGCTCCTCGGTCGTTTTGGCCTGTCAGAGTGACGTGGTTCGGAGAGGCAGCGATCGTTGGCCGCCCCTAAGCACCCAGGATGCCAGAATGGCATGGCCCCTTCGGCCAGCGGTGAGCGCAGCCGAAAAATGGCAGCGTCTGACGACCGGCTGTGATGGTCACACACCCGCCGAGGGCATGGAAGTGGACGCTTTGACCCATGGGGGTGGCTCTCCACCATTGCCGGACCCTCCGGCCTTGCCGGTCTAACGTATGCTCGGGTAGATGCTTATGGCTCAATTTACGGCGGCATGGGGTCTCGACATTGGCGAGACCAGCGTCAAAGCGGTGAAGTTGATGCGCGCTGGATCGCGCATCAATGTTGCTGGCTATGCAGTTGAACCCATCGAGCACGGAGAGGATGTCGACCGCGACGCCGCCGTGGCCGATGCTTTGAGAACCCTGGTTCTGCATCAGGACGGCATCACTCGAGAACCGGTCTATGCTGCGCTCTCGGGGCAAAAGGTCTTCAGCAAGAGCATCAATCTGCCGGTGATCAACCCCAAGACCGTGCATCGCATGGTCGAGTTGGAGGCACGCCAACAGATCCCCGGCAACTTTGAGGAATTGTATTGGTCCTACCATCTGTCGCCGTCGCCGCAGGACGATGGCAGTTACGACGTGGCGCTGTTCGCCTCCCGCAAGGAGTTGGTGGATGGCTTGATCGGTCGCTGCCAGAATGTGGGCATCAAGCTGGCAGGTATCAGTGTCACTGGCCTGGCGGTGTACAACTTCGTCGCCTTCGATCAGGACTTCGACGATGACGAATCCGTGATCGTGCTGGATGTCGGTGCTGAGAATACCGACCTGGTCGTGTATCAGGGTGATGCCCTGTGGATGCGCAACCTGCGCGTATCTGGCAATGAGATCACCCGCGCCTTCATGAAGAAATTCAAGGTCAGCTTCGATGAGGCCGAGCGTCTGAAGCAGGAAGTCAATGATTCCAATCAGGCCGAGCGCATTCTTAAGGTGATTGAAGGTTCGCTGAACGATTTGGTGGCCGAGGTCAAGCGCAGCCTGGGCTTTTACAAGAGTCAGAATCCCAGCGCCAAATTCCAGAATGTGGTGGTTTGCGGCAACACCTTTCGCCTGGATCTGCTGGGCGAATATCTCGCCACCCAATTGGGCTTTCCGCTGATCGCCCTGGTCGAGCTGGAGCACATGGGCCTGGAGCCGGCGCTCAATCGGGACGTGTTCCTGGATGAACTGCAGGGCATGTCCACGGCCATGGGTCTGAGCCTGCAGGCCATCGGCCGCAGTCGCGCCGACGTCAATCTGCTGCCGGCAGACGTCATCCTCCGGCAGACCTTATCGGCCAAGCGATGGGCGATGGTGGCAGCGGCGATCATGCTGATGACCGCCTATGTCTCGACTTATCTGATCAGCAGCAATCGTTTGACCACCAATGTCGAGAATATCGAAAAGATCGACAAGTTCGTGGACGATGAAAACGACAACAAGAAGCAGGCGGTGGATCTGATCGAGCACCTGCAGCCCTTGGCGCAGTCCTTGAATCAGTTGGATCGTATCGGCTTCCATCGTGGTGTGGTGCATGCCGTCCAGGCCCGGACCCTGGCGGTGATCACTGAACTGGTCCTGCGGCAGGATCTGTGGTTGGACGAGCCGAGTCGCGATGTCGCCCAGGGTGGCGATCCCATCCGGCAGCCCATCTATCTGGATAAACTGAACCTGCTGCCGAAATCCGGTGGTGATGTGTACGAACCCAGTGCTGACCGTGAGCTAGTCCTGGAATTGCGTATGCCCACAGGGTTTAAGTTCCAGCAGGTGAATCGCGAGCTGCTGAATGTTTTGCGCCAGCTGAGTATCGGCTCAGATCTGGCCCAACTCTATGGCCTGGATGCGGCCCAGCCCCTGTTTGCCAGTGTCGAAGCCGGTGCCACTCGCCAACAGAGCGATACCTGGCGTTATGTCGATGGTTTCCGTATCAACGACCAGGGTGATCCAGACCCTCTCAATGAGGCGCGTCGCCTGGAGGTGACCTTGGCCGAATATCGCTGTGTGTTGGCCGAACTGGAGCCGCAATGGGCTGCCCTTGGCCGTAGCGGACAAGAAGGAGCTGCTGGTGAATAAACTGCGCCCCTATCTGTTCTGGATTATCGGTCTGGTCGTGTTGGTGGTCATCGTCGTGGTCGGCGGAGCCATGCAGCCCAAGCTGGGCAAGCGCACGGTCGAGCGTTCTGTACGTGAGCTCAACAGGAAGTACCAGGATCTGCAGAAGATGGCCGACAAGGCCGAGAATCGGATCACCAGCTATCGCACCAACGACCCCAAGGAATTCGACAATCTGCAGGACGAGTACCTGATCACCGCCAAGTGGGAGCAGGGCCTCAGGGAGCTGCGGGAGACCTATCAGCGCCAAGTTGCAGGGATCCATCAGGAGTTGGTGCGTCGGAGTGAAGTGCTGGCTCGGCCGATCCGCGAAAATGCCCAGGATGCTCCCGAGTGGTATTTTGAATACGAGCGACAGACCGCGCAGTTGCTGTGGGATTTCTATCAATCCGGCTTATTGGCCGATATCGTCCCTGCCGGCCTGAGTCAGAGCGATTTTTTGACCGAGTCTGGTTATCGGCGCCCATTCGGCCTGTACACCAAGAAGACCTACTTTCCCGAGCAGGCATTATGGGGCCAGCTCACGCGTCGCTTCCGTATCGTCGAGGTTATTGGTCGCGCATTGGTTTCAGTTCAAGTGACGCCACAGGAAAACCCCCTGGTCCGCATTGGCGATGAGCCACCGGTGCCAGCACCGGAGCCATGCGGTGTTCGCTTGGAGGCGATCGAGTGGAGCCGTGGTCCAGTCGGTGAGTCGGCGGCCGGTACCGCCAGTGGTTCCCGCGACTGGGTACCGGATATCGCTGGTGGTGAGTGTATCGGACTAAGCATTCGCCTCCGCGGCACTCCGAGTGCCCTGCTTGCCGCATCGGCGGCCTTGGACCAGTTGGATGCGCCCATGGTCAGTCTGCTGGGGACGAGTTGGCAAACAGACCCGGCCCCGCAGCAGACGCCGCAGCAGACGCAGGAGAATCCCATGGATGTCGCCATGGTGGCAAACTACCAACTGGCGGTACTCCGTTTCGACGCCATGGAATTGGCAGCGATCGGAGGGGAGTAGAGCATGGATGTGAAACAATTGCTCCTGCAACGTGGGGAATGGCTGGCGTTGGCGATCGTGTTCCTGTTCGCCGTGCTGACCGTGTTCCTGGTCTATTCCGACGAGGCGTCCAAGCCCAAGGCGGATGCGGCATTGATCAGCGATCAGTTCCGTACCATCGAAGCAGCCACGAACCGACCGGCGCCCCGACCCGAGCCGCGACAGCCCCAGAACAGTCTGGCAGCTCTGCGTGCCCGCATGGCGGTGGGGGCCGAGACGCCCGCCTTGGTGCAGTGGTTGAGTGCTCATCCCAATTTCATCAAGACCGATGGTGGCGGGAAGTACCCCTACGCCTTCCGGTGTGGGGTACCGAAACTGGCCGTTGAAAGCGATATGGGGACCTACGGTCTCTTGATTCAGGTCCCGGCCGCTACGTCGGAGCGGAGATTGTCCGGCTACGGTCGCAGGGAAGCGAGCAATCGTTTGGGCGGTCCCGGGGCGGCCCAGTGGACCCGTTCGGTGGTCGGCTTTGGCGAGGTGAAGAATCATGTCAGGCCTGTGGCGATTCAGGTGCAGGTTCTCATTGGCGGTGGTGAGTACCGGCCCTTGAGTTCGATCGGCGATCAGGGAGTGGTGATGCTCAGCTCTGAAAGCGACGAACGACGCATCGAATTGACCGACATCCAGGCCATGCAGGAGTATCAATTCCGTTCCCGTCTGCTCTATGCCGCCACTGCCATGTTGGATCAGGAAGATCCCATGGGGAATGACGTGGTGATGTATACCCGTATCAATGAAGCGGATCTGGAATGGCGGACTTTTGCTCAGCGTTGGCGGAACCTGGGGGTGTTGGCCGAGCCCATGCAGCCGGTGCCGACTGCCGTGCCGCTGCGTGAGCGGGAGATCCTGTTCCAGGGACGTTGGTCCGAAGCCGTGGCCGTCGAATCTGAGCCCGACATCCTGGTTGGTCTCAAGAGCGTCTCCACCGGCATGAACGGGACTCAGGCACGTTTCCTGGTGCGCAAGCTGTTGCGCGATCTGGATAACGTGCCGCTGGGATGGACGCCGGCCGATCGACGGGCCGAATTCAAGGTCGCGGAGGGTGAGGAGATTGGGGAAAAGGTGGTGATGCGGGTGCCCGAGATTGCTGCTGACAAGGATATCGAAGTCGATTTGCGCACGGGATTCCGGCTCAAGGAGCTGATCGAAGCGGAGCGTATCGAGTATTATGAGATCAAAGAGACGCGTTTGGAAAACGGCGAGCGTTGTCTGGAGGTGCGTCCGAAAACCGACCAGAGTTTCGTTGCTGTGCTGGAGAACGTCGATCTGGGCAAGGAGATCCGTCTGCTGCGTCTGGAGACCATTCGCTATTTCGCAAATCGCATTGTTTATCCGCAGCCGCCCGAAAATCCCTACCGTGAATTTACTGGTTTGGCAGCGGATGACCCTTCTGCTTATCAATCTGCCGTGCTGAAGCCAACCGCGCCCATCGAACATGCTCCTGATGATCCGTTGTTGCGTGAGCATGAGCCCACCGCTGACACCAATGTCCCTTATTACGAATTAGCCGATGGTCGTCTGGTCTATTATGACCGGATCAACACACAAATGTATGTGGTTCAGATGGCGCCGCCTGTCGACGAGGAATCCGAAACGGACCAAGCCGAAGGCGATGATGCTGAGGCCACATCCCAAGAGTAGCAGACACTGTCGGCTCCAGCCGGCTTACGGGTCTTTCGCAGCGGGAATTGCATCTAGCATGGCGCCCGCTCCTGACTCGGAGCCATCCGTCGGTGCAGAGGAGTTTCCATGCATGCCTTCGTAACGCGTTTGCCGCTGGCCGCTTGCTTGCTCGGAGCCGCGATGCTCCTCGATCTGCGAGCCGAGGAGTTGCAGATTCGTCCGGTTGATCCGGATGAAATGAACGAGCTGGACACGGCCAAGCAGCCACAGCGTCAGGCTGTCGATCCCCAGACCGTGATCGAGCAATTGGACGCCGAGCAGGCTGCCATGTACCTAGAAGCAGAGGGCTACTACCAGCAAGCCCTGGGGCAGTACAAGGCGGCCCGGCTCCTGGAGGCCAAGCAGCTTGTGGAGCGGTCTCTGGCGGTGTTTCCGGGTCACAGCGAGGCCCAGGAGCTGCGCGGTCGACTGGGCGCCCTCTTGTCGCAGCGGAGTGATTCCCTGCAGGCGACCGCCAGCTGGATGTTGGAGCAGAAGAATGTCGCTGCTCAGGAACAGGCGGTCCGGGTGGCCGGTTTGATCGAAGACGGTGATCGCGCCTTGGCTGCGGACGATTTCCAGGCCGCCCATCTGGCCTTCGATCGCGCTGCCATCGCCATGCGCACCTTCAGCTATGAATATGATTGGGGTGCCTTGCCGGAACAGGTCGAGGCCAAACTTGCGCAGGCCGAGTCTTTGGCACGCCAGGCTGACCTGGAAGCACAACGGGATGCCCGGCAGCAGGCTCGTGAGCGCGAAGCGCAGCTGACTGAGCTCCAGGAAGAGGTGCTGGATCGCAAGGTCGATGAGATCATGCGTCGGGCGAAGGATGCGTATCGCCGCCGCGATTATCGCGCATCGGCAGCCCTGGCCTGGAATGCCTACGAATTGGATCGTCGTCGAGACGATGCCCGCCAGCTCTATATGGATGCCAAGCGTCAGGGGCATACGCAATTCGAGCGTTGGTACGAGGACGAGCGGGATGAGCGCCTGGCCCGAACCAACGAGATGATGCATCAGGCCCTGATTCCGCAGACGGAATTGCTGACCTATCCCGAGGACTGGTTCCGGCGCAGCCAGCGCAAGCCCATCGAGCTGAGCGAAAGCAAGCAGGATGCCTGGGTCGAACAGATCAAGGATCGTCTGGAGCAGATGATCACGGTTCAATTCGAGGATGCCGAGCTGGTCGACGTGGTCGACTTCCTGCGTCGGACGACTGGCGTCAACATCATCATCGCTACCGAGGTCATTGCCGATGCCGCGGTGCCGCCGATCACCCTGTCGGCCACCAACATGAAACTGAAGACCGCCTTGAAATGGGTTATGCAGATCACTCGTCTGCAAATGGTCATTCGGAATCAGGCCATTTTCATCAGCCAAGAAGGCGAGACCGGCGATATTGCCCTGCATTTGTATGACATTAGCGACCTGTTGCTGCCGACACAGGATTTCACCGGTATTGAACTGGGCTATGGTTCCTCGGAGGAAGGTTTCCAGATCATCGACACCATGGGTCCAGCCCAGGAGGCGGACCCTCAGGCCATGGTGGATTTCATCCGCCAGAACGTGGCGACGGAAAGCTGGGACCTTGAGGGTCGCGGCATCCAGTTGGGATCGGGTGGCACCTTGTTCGTCAGTCAGGCCCCCGAGGTACACGACCAGATCCAGTCTTTGCTGGCAAATATCCGTTCGCAGCAGAGTCTCCAGGTGCAGATCACCATCCGTATGCTCAATGTTCGCAAAACCTTTTTCGAGGATATCGGCGTCACCTGGGAGATGCTGGAGAACTTCAATAAGGCCGACGCGATGCTCTCCCCCGGCAGGGGCTCATCGAATCAGTTCCCCATCCAGCACCAGCTCCTGCGCGATAGCGATGAAGGTGTGCAGGACACTGATCGTGGTTTGAGTCTCCGCGGTGTGTTCAACTATCAGGATGCCCTGACCGGTCCGCAGGTGGACCTGGTGCTCAATGCCGTCGAGCAGGAAGGTGATAACCAGGCCTTGGTTTCGCCTGAGATCACCTGCTACAATGGTCAGCGCGCCAACGCTGCCTTCGTCGAGCAGATCGCCTACATCCACGACTACGACATCGTGGTCACCGGTGAAGACGACGGCACTCCGGATCCGCAGCTGAAGGTGATGAATGTCGGTAATATCATCGACGTGCGTCCCATCGTCAGTTCCGACCGCAAGTATATTACCATGGAGGTGCGTCCGTCCAATACCGAGCTCGAACGCTTCGAGACCACTCAGATCCGCATCTTTCAGGGCATTGGCGAACTGGGAGGCGGTCTGCGGCTGAGTCTGGATCTGTTTCTGCCAGTGGTTCGCGTGCGTTCCATGCGTTCCACCGTGATGCTGCCGGACAAGGGGTCCGTGGTGGTTGGCGGCGTGGTTGACGCGCAGCGGGAGCGGACTCACTCCGGCATTCCCTTCCTGAGTCATATCCCCTTCGTGGGCCGTTTGTTCGGACGTAATGGCATCGATGATGTCAGTCGCACCCTGTATTACATCGTTTCGGCTGAGATCCTGGATCTGGCCGAGCGTGAATCGCGCAGCTGAGGTGGTCTGAGCGGATGCATGGCATGCTGGCATGTGGCTTGCTGGTCGTCTGTACGGCCTTGGTAGCGGTCGAATCGGCCGTACCTCCCAGTGCGGAGGTGCTGGTCCAGGTGCGGCAGGTGGAGTTTTTGCGCCTGCAGGCCGAAGCCCAGGACGCCGAACAACGGGGTGATCTGGATACCGCCATTGCTCGACTGCAGCTGATGCGGAATCAACTGGAAGCAGCCGGCCCGGACGAACGTCGGCGCCTTGCCGAAGTGCAGGCCGGCCTGGATCGGTTACGGGGCCTGCAAGGCCAGCAGGAACGGGCCGATCACGCCGCCCTGCGACGGCAAGCCCAGGCTCAGCAGCTGGCGGCTCGGGATCTTCAGCATCAGCAATTGCAGTCCCTGTTTGATGCCCGTATGCGGCGGATTCGTGAACTGGAAGCCAGGCATCATTTTGAGCTGGCGCTTGAGGAAGCGCGTTTGTTGCTGGACGAATATCCGCGGCATCCCGAGGTGCGGAAGCGCTATACCAGTTTGATCCGGGAGGTGCATCGGCAGCGCTCCTATGATCTGGATCAGAAGCAAGAGTTTGCCCGTCAGGAAGCTGCTGAAAATGTTGGTCGCAGTCTCCTGCCACAGGGCTTTGATGGCATGCCCGTCTTCCCTGATGATTGGCATGAGCGTATTGAGCGACGACAGGTTGCTTGGGTGGTGGCTGGCGTTGCCGCGGATGACAGTGCCTTGCGCAACCAGTTGGCACAACGGATCAGCGTCAGCTTCCGTGGTCTCGAGCCTGCTGAGTGTCTCGATCAGCTAGCCACCGCTTCGGGTCTCAATCTGATCCTCGGATCGGCGATTCGAGCCAGCCCGCGCGCCATGGTGACGCTGGAGGCACGTAATATGCGATTGGATCATGTGCTTGATTGGGTGGTTGCCCAGGCACAGGTCCACTGGCAGATCCGCAAGGGCGCCATTCTGGTTACGGAAGTCGTAGATCCCGGTACGATGAGTACGCGCATTTATGACATTGCTGACCTGCTCTACGCCGCGCCGGATTTTCGTGGTGTCGAGTTGGGCTTGTCGGATCTCGGTGGTGGTGAAGACGGTTTTGCCGCCATCGATACCCTCGACCAGGTTGGCGGTCTCGCTGGCGAAGACCTGGTCGATCTGATTCGGGTCACCCTTGGTGAGGAGCGCTGGTCTGCTCCGGGTGTGAGCTTGCGCACCTATGGCACGCAATTGCTGGTGACTGCCAACGACGCCCTGCACGAACAGTTGCGGCAGTTCTTGCGTCAGATGAATGAGAGCGAAGAGCTTCTGGTCCGGGTGAACGCCCGCTGGGTGACCTTGCAAAAGAGCTTCATGGAGGACATCGGCGTCAAGCTGGTCAGTCCCGATTACATGGATATGGGCCGGCCACCACGCGGTCTGTTCGAACAGCAGGATGTTGAGGGTCAGGAGCTCCCAGGTTACGGTTGGGTGAACGAATATACCGAGAGTCGAAATACCGGCATGGTGCGGCATATGCTGCCGATCGAGGACCCCTTCGCGGCGGTTGCTGGCGCCACCCGGCGTGGCCTGACGTTCCAGTTCGGTTTTCTGGGGATCTGGCAACTGTCAGCCATTTTCCAGGCTGCGGAGGAGCGGACCTCCGTGCGTATGCTCGATGCGGTGGATGTGACCACCCGCAATGGTGCCAGGGGCAATACCTTCGTCGGGCGCAGTCAGGCGTACATCTCTGATTACGACATCACCGTGAGTGGGGATGACGACGGCGGCTTCGAGCCCGTCATCAAGACCGTTTCCGAAGGACAGAGCTTCGAGGTACGACCATTGGTGTCTGCCGACCGCAAATACATCACCCTCGACTTCAAGCCGATGTTGGTGGAGGTCGAGTTCGACACGGCGCAGATCCGGGCCTTGCAGGTCCGGGACAATGAAGCCGACCTCGGTGATGTCATCCTGATTGCACCGCCAAGCATCCAGCGCCTGACGCTCGGCATCAATCTCCCCATCGTCAAAGTGCTAGGGGCGCGGACCCGTGTCATGATCCCTGATCGTGGGAGCGTGCTTGTTGGTGGATTCACCAAGCGAAGCGACCAACATGCCGCGGCTCAGATCCCCGTACTCGGCAACATCCCCTACCTGGGGCGCCTGTTCGGCCGACGAGGTATCCAACAACGTGATACCACCGTCTACTTGCTGACCTCGGCGACCATCATCCTGTATTCCGAACTGGAGGCTCAACTGTGAACAAGGCTGTGCGTATTCCCACCGGTCGTCGTATTCTGGTGCCCGTGCTGGCGGCATTGGCGTGTTCAGGTTCTTTCGGTGGCCTAGTGGCAGCCGAGGATTCGGCACAAGCGCGATTGGACGCGGTGGCCGAAGAGGTCCGGAAAGCCTCCGCCGATCGCCAGGCGCTCGCGTCCTTCCACCATCAGCAGGGGACAATCGCCTTGCAGGAGGGGCGCCTGGAGGACGCGGTTCGTATGCTGCGTTTGGCAGTGGACTACGCCGGCGGAACCAATGCCACCTACAACGCCGATTTCGAGCGGGCTGCCGCCTTGGCTGGTCTCAGTACCGATGCCCGTCAGGTGCATCTGGATGCACTGGTCGATGCCAAGCGGGTCGAAGAGCAGCGCTTGTGGATCGAGATCCAAGAACGCGTCGAAGCGGGTATCGAACACATGACCGCTGGTCGCTATAATCAGGCGTATCAGTCCCTGAATATGGCCCAGATCCGTCTGGAATCGCTCAGTGTCTCAGATCCGAATCGGGCTCGCGAGATGAATCGGGTCCAGCAGTTGCTGCAGGAGTCGGAAGGTCGTCGCCTGGCCTCGGAGCGTGAGCAGGCTCGTCAGGATCTGGCCGAGGCCAATGCCCGGAAGCGCCAGCTGCGGGAAATGGAGCTGAAGATCGAACGGCAGCGCCTGGATGCCATGTTGGGTCGTGCGCAGCAGGCCCGTCTGCGTCGTGATTACGACGAATGTATTCTGTATTGCGAGCAGGTGCTGAAGATCAATCCGGCCGATCCGCGTGCGCATGACCTGTTGGTGCGCGCACGTCGCGAACGGCATGTCTACATCCGCAACCTGACTGCGGTCACCTGGGAAGAGCAACACAAACTGCTCTCCGAGGAGATCCGTCGGGATATGCTGCCGCAGTTCGATGTGGTCACCTATTCCGACGACTGGACCGAGATCGATCGGCTGCGCTCGGCCCCGACCCGTGGCATCATCAGTGAGACCGAGGCTTGGCGTGATGAGATCCGCCAGCAGTTGGCGCAGCAGTTGACCTTGGAATTCGTCGATGCGGAAATCACTGATGTGGTGCAGTTCCTGCAACAGAACACTGGCGTCAATATCGTGTTGGACCCCCAGGTGGTGGAGAGCGGGTTGGTGCCGCCGATCACCATGAAGGTCGACAATATTCGCATGGATAACGCGCTCGAGTTCATCATGCAGTTGAGCGAACTGCACTATGTGCTGCGCGATGAAGCACTCTACATCTCCAATGAGGAGGGGGTCCAGGGCGAGGTGGCCATGACCATCTACGATATCGCCGACCTGACGCATCCCCTGACCGACTTCCCCGGCCCACGCATGCGCATTCCTGAACCAGGTGAAGAGGGGCAGAGTTTGGTGTCGGAGATCATCCCCGACACGAATACCGACGATATCCAGTATTTCATCGATATCGTCCGCAACGTGGTCGCCCCCGATAGTTGGGATGGCGGTGAAGAAGGGGTCTCCATCGGCGAGCACAATGGCCAGATGGTGATCACCCACTCGATCGACGTGCATAAGCAGGTGGAGCAGTTGTTGCACACCCTGCGCAACCAGCGTGGTCTGCAGATCAATGTCGCCGCCAAGTGGCTGACGGTCGAAGACGGCATGCTGGAGAAGATCGGCGTCAATCTGCTCGGATATCAGCTCGAGTTCAACGACGCCAACGGTGATCCGGCTGCTCTCCAACCGGATCGTCCAACCCTGCGAAACGGCCGCATCATCGATGACGAAGACGTTGGAGCCTTCAAGGCTGGCGACGACAACTTCTATCTGGGCTCGGTCAACAACCGCGAGATCGGTGACGACTGGTACGATCCCACCTTTTTCGGTTCCAACGCCGCCCGCGGTGGCATCAGCACGCAATATCAATGGTGGAAGGACCCGAATGGTCTGTTGGGCTCAGCGATCATCGAAGCGGTCGAGCAGTCGAAGCGCGGCAACGTCGTCATCGAGCCCAACATCACCCTGTTCAATGGCCAGCGCGCTCATCTGGTGGATCTGGTACAGGAGGCCTACGTTGCCGACTATGACGTCTCCGGCGGTCAATACGATCCCGTGGTCAGTGTCATCAGTCATGGCACGGTGTTGGACGTTCGCGCCATCGCTTCGGCTGATCGCAAGTACATCACTCTGACCATGCAGCCGACCCAGGCGCGCTTGGTGGATTTCTTCGAGTTGAGCATCACTTCGCAGGTCGAAGGCGTGGATATCTCGGCGCCGGTGGACTATCCGATTCGTGTGCCACAGTTGGAATATCAGTCGGTGGAGACCACGGTCACGATTCCTGATGGTGGCTCCATCCTGCTGGCGGGTCTGACCGATGCGCAGAGTGGTCGCAAGCACAGCGGTGTTCCCTTCCTCAGTCACATCCCCTTCCTTGGTCGCTTGTTCAGCACCAACGCCCGTTCGGAAACCGAGCGCAAGACCATCATCTCGGTACGCGCCAATATCGTGTTGTTCGACGAGCTCGAAGCCGAGCTTTAATCGTATTGGAACAAGAGCTGGCAAACAGACCGGCCCGGAGCAGTGCTCCGGGCCGGTTTCATGCTGACGGGTGCCTCGAAAGTCGAAGCGGGCCGGTCTCGGTACCCGCCAGCTGAGCACGTCCAAGCGCGAAGCCGTCCGACCGACCGGCGGTTTTTCGGCGGGAATGCGCGTAGCGTCACCGAAAAATGCTCGCGCAGCGAGTGCGGTCCGACCGAGGCAGGAGGTGTGCGACGAACGTCGCGAAGAGGCGAAGAGCCCCCTGTGAGTATGCCGTCTTGCCCCACGTCAGGAGCGGGCCAAGGTCCTGCCGCGAGGCAAAGGAGCAGGCATGGGTGCAGAGGTCGACCAGTACCGCAAGGCCCGTCAGGCCAAGGCGGCACAGCTGCGGGAGATGGGGATCGATCCCTTCGGCGAACGCTTCAACGTCAGCCACAGCATCGCGCAGGCACGGGCCTTGGCTCCGGACCTGAATGGCGATGGCGAGCAGCAACCACGTGGTGAGCGCGTGTGCTTGGCCGGTCGTATTGGCAATCTGCGTAAGGCTGGCGGCAAGTTGATGTTCGGTACCTTGTTCGATCGTAGTCGAGGCGACCTCTATCAACAGCAACAGGTGGCCGGTGTTACCGATCTGGATGGAGCCGAGGCCAAGAAGGCACGCGGCATCCAGTTGTTTTTCGAGCGCCGCGCTATGGGTGATGAGCAATGGCCAGTGGTCAAACAGGGGCTGGACCTGGCCGACTGGATCGGCGTCGAGGGGCCCGTTGGTCGGACCAAAACCGGCGAGGTCAGCGTTTTTGTGGAGCGTATGGTCGTATTGGGTAAGACGATGCTGCCACCACCGCAGCAGGCTGGCGCTTCCTCCGGGGTCTTGTCGCCGGAGCTGCGGCAGCGGCAGCGCGAATTGGATCTGGTCATGAACGATGGCTCCTTGGCGACCTTCGTCATGCGCAGCCGTTTGATCGCCGCCGTCCGGGCTTTTTTCGTCGCGCGGGACTTCCTGGAAGTGGAGACCCCGATGATGCATCCGGTACTCGGTGGTGCGGCGGCGCGGCCCTTCGTCACCCATCACAATGCCCTGGACAAAGATCTTTTTCTCCGCATCGCGCCGGAGCTGTATCTCAAACGCCTGATCGTCGGTGGCCTGGAGCGGGTCTTCGAGCTGAACCGGAATTTCCGCAACGAGGGCTTGAGTCCCCGCCACAATCCCGAGTTCACCATGATCGAGTGGTATCAGGCCTATGCCGATCACGAGCTGATGATGGAACTGACTCAGGAACTGTTCCGGCACCTGGCGGATCAGCTCTTTGGTACCCGCACGCTGCGTCTTGGCGCCCAATTGGTGGATCTGAATCAGCCGTTTCGGCGTTTCGGTTATCATCAGGCCTTGCAGGAACTGGGCGGGATCGATTACCGGGACCAGGAAGCCGTGCGCGCCAAGGCTACCGCTCTCGAACTCGATCCCGACGATTTCCCCAGCTATGACCGTCTGCTGAACGAGGTCTGGGAGGCCGTGGTCGAGCCACATCTGCAGGCGCCCACCTTCATCACCGATCAGCCGACCTGGTTGACCCCCTTGTGTCGTTGTCATGCGGATCGGCCCGACCTGACCCGGCGCTTCGAGCTGTTCATCGGCGGCATGGAGATCGGCAACGCCTACTCCGAACTGAATGATCCCGACCTGCAACGCCAGCGCTTCCAGGAACAGCTCAGTGAAGCCGAAGCGGCGCAGGACGACGAAGCGGGCACCGATGGCAGCATTGATCAGGACTACTGTACTGCTCTGGATCATGGTCTGCCGGTGTGCGGCGGTCAGGGTATCGGAATTGACCGGCTGGTGATGCTGTTCACCGGGGTGTCGACCATTCGAGATGTCATCCTGTTCCCGGCTATGCGATGAGCCACGACTGCTGACGTCCAGCGCTGGTTGTTGTCTGACGGTGCGTCAGTCGACAGCCCTCACGGCCAGAACCGTGCTCCGATGTCCAGGGTTTTTGGCATACAGCGACTCGGATGAGTGTGTTCCGGGGCGCTTGTAAACCGGCGGTTGTCGATAGAAAACGGCAGACCGAGGGCGACCCCTGGCATGGCCTCGGCGGGCGCAAAGTCCCATCAGTGATACACCTACGAATGCCTGGCCGTTCGCTTGTCTTGCTGTTTGGCCCCTGATCCATCTAATCAGCCACCCATTCCTTCACGCCAGTCGAGCGCTGGCGTCCGTCGCGACCCGCAAAGGAACGACCATGAACCAGGTGATGCGTGCTTCCCTTTCCATCTTCGCCGTGCAACTCGCTGGCATCGTCTCGCTTGTCGCTGCCGAGTCGGCCGAGCCCAAGACCGCCGGAGGTCAGGACCTGTTGTCCGCCATCCTCGCTTCTGGCCCGGTGGAATGGGTACTGCTCGGCCTGTCAGTGGTCGGTGTGTCCTTGGCTCTCCAGCGGGTTCTGACCATCAAGACCGACTTTTTGGTGCCGGAAGACCTGGTGGATGATCTGCATAATCTGTTCCAGGATGGCGTGACCGAAGAAGCCATCGAAGAAGCCGTGAATCTGGTGGCTGAAGATGAGACCATGCTCGGCCAGATCGTCTATGCCGCCTTGGACAAGAAGGATCTCGGTTTCGATGCCATGAAGGAAGCGGCTGAGTCCGTTGGCGCTACGGAACACAACAAGTTCATGGCGCAAATCAACTGGCTTCAGCTACTGGCCAGCCTTGGTCCCATGCTCGGTCTGCTTGGTACCGTGACCGGTATGATCCAGGCCTTCTTCGAAATGGCTTCCGCTGGCGGTGCGGTCGACCCGGCGCAGCTGTCCGACTCGATCGGCGGCGCCATGATCACCACCGCCACCGGCCTGATCATCGCCATTCCCATGCTGTTCTTCTACTTTTTCCTGCGCGCCCGGGTCAATCGCTGCACTTTGGATGCCGGGGTCATGGTTGGCGAGATCCTCGACTACTTCCGGCACCGCTGAACCAGCGACCGTTTGAATCGTTGATGCTGACAGGATCTGAACGGGGAGGATCGCATGGCGAAAGCTGATGTATCGCAAGCCAAAGACGAAATGGATATGACCCCGATGATCGACATCATCTTCTTGTTGATCATCTTCTTCATCTTGGCTGGTAAGATCACCTCGGATATGAAGAGCGAGCTGATCACCGTACCGCCGACCACCACCGCCGAGAAGATCGACATTCCGGAGGAATGGGGGCATGTGGTGATCGATATTTTCGGTGAGCCGCGAACGGATCAGGCCGAAAAACAGGAAAGGATGAACGCGCCCAAAAATACCATCAAGGTGGGTAATACCTATCTGACCTACAAGGGGCGTGACAATTTCGAGCCGTACATCCGACTGCGGGAGATCCTCGACCAGAAATACGCCGAATCCACCAAGCGTCCTGATCCCGACAATCCCGGCTTGATGCTGCCAAATGTGGTGGTGGAGATCCGCTCCGACATGGAGAGTGACTTCCGTATGGTGCAGGAGGTGCAGATGGTGTTGTCTGACGCGGTCGATCCGAACACCTTCATGGCGCGGGATGTGCCCATCACCCAGATGCGGCCTTTCATCAACCTCCTCTTCACCACCCGTAATCCTGGTGACAACACCACCGGAACCGACTGAGGAGGACCACGATGCCACTGGTTAATACCAAGGACACGGAAAACGAGGTCAAAGGCGATATGACGCCGATGATCGACATCATTTTCCTGCTGCTGGTCTTCTTCATTCTCACTACCAAGTTCGTGCCCAACGAACGTGCCATCTCCAACCTGATGCCCACCGACCAGGGTCAGGCCAAGGCCGAGCTGGAATCAATCATCGAACCGCCTGAAGACATCAACGTTCGTATCTGGCCGGCAGGTCTGCCGATGACCGGTGATCAGAATCAACTGCAGGCGCAATGGGAAAGCATGCAACAGTCTGGTGTCGGTAACCAGCAAGCGATCATGCAGATCGGCAACGGCGCGCGCTTGCTGATCGAGGGGGATGTCCTCTCGAAGAGCGCCAACAAAAGCCAGCAGATCGGTCAGGTCGCCCTGGTGCACGAATACATCCGCAAGGAGTTGGAAAAACGGGAGATGCCTGGCGATATCAATGATCGCTCCACGCAGAACCCGGTGCTGATCCACTGCTTCAGCAGCCTGAGCTGGAAATACGCCCTGGTCGCGTTCGACGCCGTGCGCAATTACGAGGCACAGAAAGCTGGTCGCGGTCTCGCCTCACGTCCGGACGCTATGGATCGGGCCCGTAAGGTGAATTTTGCGCCATCCCGCTCTCGTATCTACGAAAACATGTCTGAGGGCAATGAATTGTACGATATCATTTCGCTCAAATAATTGGTAAGCACTGGAAGTATTGAACAACGGGGCCTGCAGGGACCCCGTTTTTTTGTGGAAGGCTGCCAAAACAGCAGTCGCGTCGCAGAGATATATGCCGAAGGTGCTCTTATGACCTTACGACCAGCACTGTTGCTGCTAGCGGCCATGCCGCTGTTGGCAGTCGAAAACGACATCGGCGAATTCCAGGGCCATCGTTACCAGGTGGTGGCTTTCGAACCGGGTACCGTCAGTTGGCAGCAGGCAGTGACGGCCTGCGTCGAGCGTGGTGGCTATCTGGCCTGCATCGAAACCGAAGCTGAGCAGGAGTTCTTGGCCAAACTGCTGGGAGAAGACCGTTATGCCTTCCTCGGCGCTTCGGATACCGAGGAAGAGGGTGAGTTTCGTTGGATCAACGGTGCGCCCTTCGATTACACCAACTGGCATCCTGGCCAGCCCAATAACTACGGTGGTGAGGAGCATTATCTGGCCACCTACGACTGGGCGGAATGGGTCGACGTTGCGGCCCAAGGCGATGACTTCTGGATGCCGGTTGCCTACGTCATCGAATGGGACGCCACCGACGATTGATGGTCACGCTCAAAACGGCATGCCAAAGCTGAAGTGTAAGCGCCAGTCCCGCTCGTCGGGTTCGGGGTCAACTTTCCAGCCGAGATCGAGCATCAAGGCTCCAGCCGGGGTGTAGAAACGCAGACCGGGGCCCACGCCTTGACGTAATGCCTGCCATTCCACATCGTCGAGATCAAGGAAGACATTGCCCCAATCGGAGAACAGGGCGCCGTGCAAATCTCCCCAGATCTTGGCGCGTAATTCCGAGCGAAGGACGACCAGGGCATCGCCACCGGTTCGATCGCCGGTTGCCGGATCCACGGGTCCGAGGCTGTCTTGCTCGAAGCCACGCACGGAAAAGGGGCCGCCGGCCGTAAAACGGAAGCTGCGTGGCAATTCATTGCTTTGGGTGTCGCTCAGAGGCTGGATCAGGCCACCCTCCGCGCCCAGCGCCAGGGTGAAGCGATTGCCCAGGGGCAGATAGACCGCGACGCGTGCCGTATCTTTGTGGTAATTCAGGGTACTGCCCAGGGTCTGGCTGGCAAATTCGTGCCGGTACCAGGCCGTCAGGCCCTGGTGCGGTTTGTATTTGGAATCGCGGTGGTCGTAGGACAGCTCCAGGAACGGGGAGTAGACCGTGTTGGCCACATCCGGATTCTGAGCGACATCAACGATGCGAGCGCCGAGCAAGCCGGGCCGGATGCGGATACGTTTGTCGATTTTGACGGCGAGCGATGCGGTGGCGCCGTAGAGGAATTCCTCGTATTTGGGATGATCCTCTTTGGCGTGGACCCAAAAGGTGCGGATGCTGCCGGTGACTCGTTCGTGGTTGAACAACCAGGGCCTGGTTAATTCGGCATCGACACTCTGATAGCGGAAATTCGCCTCGCCGCCAACCCGGAAACGCTCCGGGCCGCCAAAGGGGGACAGCATGATGAAATCCGAACCCAGACGGATCTGGTCCACGGTGCCATAACCGACGCGGCCGCGCCACTCAAAGGGCTGTCGTTCCTGGACGGTGATATGCAGATCGCGGACACCTGGCGCGTCTTCGTTTGGATCCGTGTCTTCGGCATCCTGCTCGACGGTGTCGATGCTGACGCTGCGGAACAGCCCGGTGCGAAGCAGGCGCCTTTGGGCGCGGCGTAGCCGCTCGGTTTGCAAAAGGTCGTCTGGTTTCAGGTTCGCAACAATATTGACGAATCCACTGCGCACCCGGTTGGTGCCGCTGATCTCCGTGTGGCCGATATGCAGTTTGAGTCCGGGATCGAGTTGGAAATCAATATGACAATGGTGTTGTTTTTCGTCGAAGGTAATCCGTGGTTCACAGATCGCGAACTGATAGCCCAGGTTCCGAAGGCTGCGGCGGACCAGGGCGGCCTGTTCGTCGGCGAGGCCGGCGGTAAAGGGTTGGTCGCTCAGCGCCTGTGCGCGCTGCAGCAATTCGGTGGGGATCAGTTCTGTGGCCTGCTCATTCGACCACGTCACGTTGCCGATACGATACAGCTGGCCGGGGTTGATGCGTAGGTGAACGATCCGGTAGTCGTGCTCCGGTCGATCGGCTGGGATCTCGCTACCTGGCAGAAGGTGGCCCATGGCTTTGATGGTCACCAGCGGCACGGCAGCGACCGAGCCGATCAGGCCGCGTCCGACCGGTGCGTTGCTGGCAAGGACTTTGGCCTCGATACTCGCATCGCGGAAGCCGCGCGCCTGCAGGGTGTTGGCCAGGCTCTGGGTCTGCGCTTCGACCAGGCGTTCGGAAAAGACCGCCTTGCCGCCGACCTTGGTCTGGAACAGATTGGCCTTGAGTTCGGTTTCGCTCAGGCGCTGGTTGGGGCGTAAGGGGTCGGCCGGTGGTGGTATAGCTTGGCCTTGGACATTATACCACTCCAGGACCACATCTTTCAACAACACCTGTCGACCCTCGTCGATGCTAAACACCGCGTCGCCATTCTCGGCTATGCTCGGTGTGACGCGGACGTACAGGTAGCCACGGTCACGGTAGGCGCGGGTGATCCGGAAAGCGGCATCGCTCAAGTGGTTAGCATTCCAGGTATCACCAGGTGGCCTGACCGGTGGTACATTCAGGGCGTAGCGCAATTGGCTGCTCGGAATGGCCAGCGGCGGTTCTTCGTACTCGATCGTCGCATCGGGATTTGGGAATATCGTCCGGTCGCCCCGGCCATGGGCTTTGTCGCGTTTGATGCCTGGCTGGAAATCGGCCAAAGCGAAGTGGAACGGTGGCAGCACCGATTCCGATTCCTTTTTCTGTTGGATCGGATCGGACACATCGCCGCCGAAGCGTACACGGTACTGGATGTCACCGGAGGGATTGTTCTTCTGATCAATGGTGGTGATGATCGACCAGTGTTTGTTGAAGATGTATTCCGCACGGGCCATGACTTCGGCGCGGCCGCCGGCTTCCAATTCGAAGGGAAGACTGTCGCGATCGGGGTCACGCTGCGAGGATCCCATCTCGAACAGGAGATTTGAGCGTTTGTCGGCGGCACTGGCCTGGGGCCGAGGGAGGCGATCGAAATACAGGGCCTTGGCAATACGGACCGCCTGGGCGGCCAGGAATCCGGCCTGTTGTCCCTGGTCCACCTCACCGGGCAGTCGGCCGAAAGCCAACAGTGCCAGGAGTTCCTCTTGCGAATACGGTGGGTCCGAGGTCAGGCTGACGGTCGGATCCGCGAGATTGCCGGTGACTGCGATATCGATCCGGATCAGGCCAATGTAGAGGCGCCCTCGATAATTGATCACCGCGCCAGCACCGGGCGTTTCTGGCAACTGCAGTCGGACTTGGTCGATGGGGATGAAGGTGCCAGCGACCACCCGTACCTCGCCCTGACTGGCGGTGAAAAGTCCTGACAGACGCATGCTTGCCAGATTGCCGCGCAGGCGGAGATCGGCGTTGACCAGGGTTGCCAGCAGGGTATTGCCCACCAAGGCCGGTCGCGAGGTGCGGACCGCCAGGTTGACCGAAATAAATTCGCCACCGGCCAGGCCGGGAATCGCCAGGCCACCGTCGTGGTGCATGGGCAATTCGACGCCGACGTTTTCGAGCGGATTGGCCTGGGGGCTGTCGGGTTGCTTGGCGCCATTATCGCCACCACCACCGCCGGCGAATTCGCCATGCCAGGCCGCCACGGGTACCGTGATCTCGCCGGTCACGGCCAGGGCCTCAGGGGTACCGCTGAGGTTCAGGTCCAGATCGAGCCGCACTCGCCTGATCGCGTCGTGCGGACTGCCGAGGGCCAGCAGCTCGTCACCGGTGATGCGCAGCTCCAACGCACCGCTATCTGGCACGCAGGTACCCCAGAGCGCAACGGGGCCGCCGCCGAGTTTGGCACGTAGGCCGGGCGCTGCTTGCGAACCCAGTTCCACGCGCTGGGCGTCGCCGCTCAGCTGCAGTTGGATATCAGTGATCGGTGCCACTTGCCGGCCCAGCACCACTTGGGCCACCTGGGCCCGGACTTGGGTTCGGCCGGGCAGCTGATCCAAGACCAGGTTGGCACCCTCGATGCGCAGGTCGTCCAGGCGCAGGTTCACATCTGTGATCTCACATTTCGGTAGCTGGGCGAGCATGGTCAGATATTTCAGGGCCTGGGCGATGCGTTCGCCCGGTGGTTTGCTGGGGCCAGGGGCTGTTTCGCTTGGCGGCAGCGTCAGGTCGATGGTGACGCCATCGAGAATGATGCGGTCAAGTGCCGACCCGCCCCAGAGCAGGGCCCAGGGCTTCCAGTCAATGGCAATGTGTCCAACCCGCGACGGGGCCTGCAGGGCGGAATCATCTGCGGGAGTCGCCTGTAGGCCGCGCAGGCCGATGCCGCCGATGATGCTGCCCTCGAAGGTCTCCAGCTCGATATCGGCCTGGAGCAAGCTGCCCAGCTGCTGCTGGAGGAGGGGGCGTAGCAGTGGACTGAGCAATTCCCAACGCCATGGCCATGCTGCCACCAGTAGCACCGAGCCGATGATGGGCACCAGCAACAGCCGACGGAGCCAACGCCACCACCAGGATCGCCGGCGGCGTCCAGAGAGCTCCGGTGGGTTGGTCGAGTTCTCGTTCATGGTCATTCGCAGCTTAGTAGCAGAATGGCTCAAGCAATGATCTCAGGACCTGCTCTGCTTGGCTTGTGGATTGCTAGCTTGTGAGGTACCCTGGAGCGATGTCTGCGCTGTTGCCACGGCTCCTGGTGTTAATGATGGGCTGCTGCGACCTGTCTGGTCAGCAGCCAGCGGTAGGATGGGGGCTTAATGGGAGGCCTTCCATCGATATTGATCAGGCCGAGCGTCCGTTTTCCGATTGTTCCGCCACGTTGCCGGCCTTTTGCCTCGGGCATGGCTATGATCTGAGCGATACCGGCATCGGTATGGATGCCGACATCCAACGGAAATGGTTCTGGTCGTTCACCCAGGGCGATCGTCGGATTAGGCGCCGGTTTGGTGGTACCGGACAGGGTTTGGCGATCAGCGGTCGTTTGGCGGAATTGTTCGGTGGCGAAATCCGCGTCAGTTGCACCTCGGGTGAGGGCAGTGCCTTTCGATTGCAATTAGAGCTCCGCAACTGGGAATACACCCACGACACCCATCGGGTGCCGATTGTGGCGCTGACGGCCAACGCCATGCAGGATGATCGCGCTCGTTGCCTGGCAGCCGGTATGGATGATTACCAATCCAAGCCGGTCCGGCAGGAGCATCTGCGGCTGATGCTGCAACGCTGGTTGGTGGGCTGAAGTTCGGCTGCGAGCCTTTTTATGAGTGGCAAACATCATCTCGCTCCACATCTCAGCATCGATGCCGATGGTTGCCTGGCGCTGATCAGCCGCGAGGTGCAGCGCCTGTTGGGGTGTTCCCAGGCCCATTTGGCCGGGCACCCCATTGCCGTGCTGGCCCAGCAGGGTTGGCCGCAGTTGGCTGCGGCGCTGCAGCCGCCGGAACACATGGTGCCCCAGGAGCGCTTGGTCCAGGAGCAGGGCAAACAGCTGTTGGTCCGACTGGTCCCGTCGGCGGTCGGCTGGGACGCGGTGATTTCGCATCAGGCCTTGGATCTGGAGGCCCACCAGCTGGTTGCACGCTATTGGCCGGGCAAGGTCGAGGATCTGGGTGGGGAGGATCTGCTCAGTTTCCGTCGTCCGATCAAACGCGAACTGAGCGTGCTGGTCATCGAATGGGCGGAGCTGGTTTCCTGCACCCAGCAGTGGTCGCCGGAGGAGATCCGGGCTGGGGTGAATTCGTGCCTGGAGGAGATTGTCGCTGCGGTGGACGCCAGTCGCGGTTCGATTGCCCACCTGACCGGCGATGCCGTGATCAGTCTGTTTGGCGCACCCCGGCAAGAACTGGCGCATGCTCTGATGGCAGTGGAGACTGCAATCCGCATTCAGAGCAATCTGCGCCAGGTTCTGGCAGTGTTGCACCGCCAGGGGCTGGAATGGCCCGGTTGCGGTTGCGGTATCGACACTGGCGCTGCGGTGGTCGGCTGCCTGGGGCCGGGCAATCGCCGGCGTTATACCGCCCTGGGCGAACCGATCCATTTGGCCGGACGCCTGGCGGCGGCGGCAGCACCGGGTGAAATCCTCTGTAGCGAGAACACCGTTGCAGAGCTGATCAGCAGTATGCCGGGCGATTGGCGGCACGATCTGCATCAGGGTGATCCGGTTCCGCTGGACGCCTTTGGTCATCTGTTGGGGGTGCAACCGTTGGAACCAGGCTTGGCCGGTCGAGTGGTCAACCTCGGCACGGCCCAGGAGGAGCGCTTGCGCTTCCGCTGGCTGTATCGCCTGGCCTTGAACCGTCGCGGCGACTCCGTCGCGGTGGTAGCTGTGGAGGGAAATCTGGGCGCATTCGATCATAGCGGTGTCCGGCGTCGTACCCAGGCCAGCACCGAACGGCGCATCGGTCGCTATCGTCTCCAGCGGCGACTCGGTCGTGGTGGTATGGGCGAAGTCTTCCTGGCGCTGGATCCCAGCGGTGAGGCAGTGGCGCTGAAGACCCTGATCGGGACCAATCTGGTTAACCAGACGCAATTGCAGCGTTTTCAGCAAGAGGCGCGCGTCTTGGCTCGTCTGGAACATTACAATATCTGCCAGTTGCTCGATGTTGGTGAGGTCGAAGGTCTCGCGTTTTTGACCATGCAATTTGTCGATGGTGTCAGCTTGGCTGAGATCCTTGACGCCCCGAGGGATCAGGCTGGAAATCTGGCCCAGTTGGCCAGCGAGGTCCGGCACCGCTTGGAATCCAGTGCCGGTGATCAACGTTCAAAGGACAGTACGCCGTGTTCGAATCCGGCCAGTCAGGAAGAGCCGCCGAGTCACCCGTTGCCGGAGCAACAAGCCATCGCCATTGCCATCGCCATTGCCGAAGCGGTCCAGCACGCACACGAGCGCGGCATCCTGCACCGCGACCTCAAACCGCAAAACGTCATGATCAGCCTGGAAGGTCGCGTGGTGGTTATGGATTTTGGTCTGGCCAAGGTGATGGACGACGATTCGGATCGGCACCTGTCGCAGAGCGATGTGCTGTTGGGTACCGCCAGCTACATGTCGCCGGAGCAGGCGCGGTCGGCGCGGGATATCGACGAACGCACCGATGTCTATTCCCTTGGCGCCATCTTGTACGAAATGCTCAGCGGCAAACAGCATATTATAGTGGTTGGCAACCTGATTGCCGATGCGGCGCGGCTGCAGAGCCACGAGCCGGTCCCCTTGCACAAACTGATGCCGGGGATCCATAGGGACCTATCGCTGATCGTCAACATGGCCATGGCGCGGCGGCCCGTCGACCGCTATCTGAGTATGCAGCGTTTTGCCGGTGACCTGCGTCGGTATCGGGACGGTCTGCCGCTGGTCGCTCGGCCGCCGGGTGTGCTGAATCGATTGGCGGATTGGAGCGGGCGGCATCCGACCTGGGCGGTGACGGTGTTGGTGGTGTTGGTGGTTCTGGCCACCAGCAACCTGGTGTACATGTCGGTGTTGGCCGAACAGCGTCAGGTGGCCGATGAAGTCCGCGATCAGGCCCGGCAGGCTCTGATCCAAGCACAGCGCGAGGTTACGGCTCGGCAGCAGGTGGAAGCGAAGAATCGGCGCTTCCAGGCCAGCTTGGAACAGTCCTGGACCGAGGTCCTGGTGGAGTCCTTTACCGATCCAGAGGTGTTTGCCAAACGTTGGCGGGTGCTGCCGCCGGATCGGCCCTGGGAATTGACCGAGGAGGGGCTGCATCTGCCCGCAGATGGCATGGGTTTTGTCGTCTTTCGTCATCCCCTGCCCGGGGATGTCCGCTTGGAATTCACCGCCACCATCTCCGGACGTTTCCTGGATGATCTCAGTTGTTTTGCCAACGTGCCCACGAAACGCCTGCAGAGCCGTTTTTTCCAGACCAGCCTGCCGCTGCACGGGTATGAATTCAAGGTTGGTGGTTGGGATAATACTCGTAATCAGATCAATCGTTTGGGTGAACCGTTGGCTATCCGTTTGCAATCCTCGCTGCGCGAGGGCGACATGCATCACGTGGTCGCCGAGCATCGCGGTACGCGTTTACGCCTGTGGCTGGATGACGAATTGATTTTGGAAGCCGACGACTCCGAACCGCTGGCGGGTGGTGATCTTGGGGTATGCGGTTTGTCGACCTGGTTTGCCGATGTCACCTGGCACGAGGTGCGCATCAGTCGCCTGGATCTGCCGCAACGGGTCGATCTCTTGGAGCTGGGACAGGATCTGCTGCGTGAACAGAAAGTGGATTTGGCCGAGGAGCTGTTCGAGCATGCGCTCGAACAGGCGGTCCATCCCGACACCCTGTACGCCGCGGAAGACGGCTTGGCGCAGGTGCGTGCTCATCATCGACGATTGGCCTTGTTGGCGCAGTACGAGCAACAGTTGCAATCGGTGTGGCCTGGCCAGCACTTCGATTTGCAGATCATCGATGGCGAGCTCAGCCTCAGTCTGGAGAATCTGGCGATCGATGATCTGGAACCCCTACGCGGCTTGGAGTTGCAACGCTTGCGGGTGCATGGCATTGCGATCCGGTCTCTCGAACCCCTGCGTGGCATGCCGCTGCGTGAGCTGGTGCTGGTTGGCTGCCCAGTGGCGTCGCTGGAGCCCCTTGCGGAAGCACCGTTGGAGCATCTCGAACTGGATCGTTGTGGTTTGTCCGACCTGTCCCCGCTTCAGGATCTACCACTGACCTGGTTGGATATTACCGGCAATATGGTTGACGATCTCTCGCCGTTGCGCGGTATGCCCCTCCGGGATCTGCGGGCGGGAAACAATCGGATCCAGGACCTGACTCCCCTGGCCGGCCTGCCGCTACAGGTCTTGTTTCTCAGTCGCAATGCCGTGCGCAGTCTGGCACCATTGGAGGGTATGTCGCTGGAGCGCTTGCATGCCTCGGACAATCTGATCACCAGTCTGGTTCCTTTGCGTGCCATGGCCCTGTATCACCTGCGTATCGCCAACAATCGGATAGAGAATATCGATCCCCTGCGCGGCATGCCGATCAACTATCTGGACATCAGCGGCAACCGCATCGCCTCCCTGGCAGCAGTACTGGATATGCCGTTGTTGAAGCTCTTCGCCAATCGCAATTTGATTGAGGACCTGAGTCCCTTGGCGGGGCTGCCGCTGGCTTTACTTGAACTGGCCGACAATCGGATCCAGGACCTGGGGCCCCTGGCCGAGAGCGATCCGCTGGAATTGGATCTGCGACGGAATTTCATCGTCGATATTGCTCCGCTGGTCAGGCTGCGCATCCGGCGATTGTGGCTGGATGACAACCCTATTGCCAGCATTGCAGGCCTGCAGCGTCTGCCGTTGCAGGATCTGCGTCTGACCCGCGTGCCCCTGTCGGTGGACGAGCTGGCTGGGTTGGCCGACTCAGACATTGAGCATCTGTTCTTGGACGGTTGTGTGATGGAGTCCGAGCGGCTGCAGCGTCTGGCCTCGCTTTGGGATCAGCAACGGCCGGAGTGGGCCTGGCAGGCGCGTGTTCTCGCGGCCTGGCAGCGCCAGGATGTCATGGCCCTGTACGAGCTGGCGAAACCGGGAGATGCGGATCGACGTCGGCTGCTGTTGCCCCTGTCGCGCCCACGCTCAAGCATTACTCAGCTGCTGGCGCCAGTGCAGGCCCACGTGGCGATCGCTCACAAGAGAGCGGCCCTGGCGCACAGCATGGAAACCTGGTGGCCCTTGTTGCCAGCTTCGGCCGCGGTGTTGGTCGACCTGCGAGCGGAAGTGGAACCGGGTTGGCGCCTGATCCGGCGTTCGCCCCGCGGGATGCTCGAGATGGGCCAGCTGGCGGAGCAGGCCATTGTGTCGTATATCCTGGTGGAATGGGATGCGACACCAGCAGTGCCAAGCGAGTAGGCCACGCCCCACAGCGGGAGTCAGCAGTGGTCGCTGAAGGTGTAGACTTCGATGATCGCTTGGGGGTCAGCGCCTGCATTCGGGCCTATGTCGCGTGCTGGAACCAGCACGAGATCCGTTCCATGATTCGTTGTTTCAGCATCGACGCCGTGGCGGTGGACAGTTTCGGCATCACCTATGCCGGTCGGCAGCGCATCGCCGACGATTACCTGGGCAAGCATCGAGATCGACTGCGTGGCTTTGTTTTGAGCCAGGACAGCATCACCGTGCAGCGCCTGGATCGGGACCGGGTCCAGGCGCACTGCATGTGGACGGTGCGACACCAGACGCAGTCCGATCGAGACGATGCCGGGGTCTATCGCTTCGAGCTGATCCGTCAGGGCAGTGGTCGGTGGCTGATCAGTTGGGTCACGGTGATTAAATGAAGATCGCACCGCGTTGGGCGGTGCGATCAGAGAGGCAATCCTGTGTTCTATTCAGGCCTCCCGTGGTCCGGGCGGAACCGGAGGAGTGGCTCCGACCGGACCACGTTTCGCCATCAGATTTCATCGCGCCCTCGGACAGCCGACTGCTGGACCGCTACGGTGGTGCGGTGCCTTTCTGCGGCCGCGGCGATCATTATATCGATCGACTGGCCGAGCTGCCGGGTCTGCGCGCGGTGAACATGTCGCAGCCGCATCTGAACGACCTGGACAAGATCTTCAGTCAGACCATCGGCCGTAGCCTGCCACCGTTGGGCTTCGACCACCGCCGTGCGCAGGCGCTCGTGGGGCCAGCGCTACGGCGTGGCCTGGTCCACCTGTATCAGCAGCCGGAGGTGTCGCCGATGTCGACCGGAACCTGATTGGTACTGCGTGGTCCCGGACCGTTTTCTCGATGTCAACGTGTGATGGCTGACGCCTTGCATTGATGCCCGGCCGCCATCCCATCACCGCCAGGAGGGCAAATGGGTCAGAGGAGATCATCGGGCTCATCTTTGAGGTCCTAGCCCGCATCCCTCATGAGCTGGCCATTACCCACAAATCCGACCGCCGTCTCTCTCATATTTCTCGCGCGTAGAACGCGGAAAATGCTTGATCAGCCGGTTGAATCGTTAATCCGTTTGGATACCTCTCGCCAAGGCGCCAAGACCGCAAAGAATGAAGGATATCTTTGCGGTCTTGGCGCCTTGGCGAGAGAAAAAGAAAGCGAGATGAAAGATTTGTGGGTAATGGCTAGCCCTCATGAGACATCTGCTGCAAAGCCGCAAAGCTGTATCGCACTGCCATTACAGCACTTCGATCGGTCGGCGGATCCTCACGTAGCGCTGCTACGCTCCGGTCCGCCTCGGTCGCGAAGCCCTGTACTGACAGCACGCTACGACTTTTCGCGACGACCCTCATGAGGGATCCGGGCTAGAAGAAAGAGCAGAAAACCGCGCGCCGACCGATACGATTGAACCTCTGGGTTCCGGATGGCGCCCGGTTTGTGTCGTTGGGGCGAGATCTGCCAGCCGGGTGGTCTATTCGATCCGATGTTCACGCGACAATTCGAACGGCGCGTAGGGGATCAGGTTGACGTATTCCTTTTTCTTGCCTTTTCTTTGATAGTAGGAGTCGTAATAGGGTGCACGGACATCCAGCCAGGCCATGATCAGACGTTTTTCGTCCGCGCTCAAAAGGTTCTGGTGTTCGGGGTCGTTGATCAGATGCGTGGCCAAGAAAGAACGCGGTGCGCCAAACTGCTTCGGCTGGGTGACCTCGCCGAGGGTTTCGTCAAGAATATTGGCGACTTCGTGGAACATGCTTTTGAAGCGGGTGTTGTCATCCTTCACCCGGCGCCAGCTTTTGGGCAGGGGTTTGCCGGCGGGCATGCCGTACAGGCTACGATAACTCTGCAGGTAGCCTTGCTGGTCCTCCTCGTCAGTCAGGACCAGATTGCCTTCGGCCGCTTTGCTGTTGTGGCATTTGACGCACTTGGCGGTGAAAATCGGTTGGATCATGTTGCGGTAGCTGATGAAGGTGTTCGAGCCCCATGGCGGCGGTTCCGGCCGATGCGGTTTGGTCTTCATCGCGCTGCCCATGTTCCGGACCTGAACGACGTCGTCACGGGTCTCGTGACAGCCAACGCAGCCACGGACCTCGCCGGGTGCGAATTCGACGTGGGTGCGCATGCGTTGGATTCCACGCCAGTGTTCATCCAGGGCTTGGAAGTAGATCGGGGCCTTGGCCGGCACTTCGAAGGCAGCGGAACCGTCCTCGGCCACCGGTACGGTGCCGATGATCCGTGTTGCGCCCTGCAGGGTGCCGCCGGTATTGGCCCAGTTGTCGTCGAACAGAAGCTTGGTACCACGACCATCGTTGACGGTGAAGATCTGCTCCAGAACGCGGAGGTGTTTCACCTCGCCTTTTTCCACCCCTGGCAGGTCCTTATAGACGTTCTCGACAAAACAGGTGGCGTAACTCTTGCTTTCGTCGCGGGTATCGGGGATCACCGGCGGCTTGACGCGGGGCTTCAGCGGCATGATCGCAACGGTCTCCAGCAATTTGTCGCGATGCAGCAGCTCCTTGTTGCCCCAGACATCGATATAATAAGCCTGAAAGTTGCAGCTGGCCGGCATGTCGTAATTGGATGAGACCACAAAGCTCTTTTCGCTGAGCGCCACGGGTTTGACATAATAACCACCAAAGTAGGGCACGCCGCCTTCCTCGACCGGGCGCATCAGACTGCCGACGCCGCGGCCGATGGCGCTATGATAGGGGGTGACGCTGCGAATGCCTTCGGGATTGTTGATGCCAGCGGATAGATCGCCGATCGCGACCATACCCTCATTACCGCAGCGATGCGATGAGCCCATGGCCACCAATTTGCGGGTACCAGGAATCGGTCGCGCGTCCTTCAGCGCTTGGATGATATATTGGTCGTTGATATGAACGCGGTACAGACCGTCGTTGCCCGAGCCGTCGGGACGCACCACCCACAGCGAGAATTCCTCGTCGACGCCACGCTCCTGGTAATTCCAGCGCATGTAGACCACTCGACCATCATTCAAGACAAAGGGATAGGCATCATCATCGGGGCTGTAGGTCAGGCGGATCACCTCGCCGTCGGGTAGGACCCGGAAGACGTTGTTCTGACTGTAAGCACCACCGGCGCATTCGATTCCGGCGCAGGCGCGGGTGCTACCAAAGACGACACTGCCATCGGGCAGGTAGGCCGGGTCGACATCGTGATGCTGGCTGTCGGTCAGCTGCCGGAGACCACTGCCGTCGATGTTGATCTCGAACAGGTCCTGGGTCTTGCCGTTGGCCTTTTTGAAGCCATAGGCGAACACCAGTCGATCGGCGTCGAACCACAGGTCCAGGTCCTGGACATAGCCTTCGTCCAATTGGCCGTTGAGCAGGGCGGTGCTTGGCGCGGTGGGGTCCAGGCCGTCCTGCACGAACAGATCGCCACCCCCGGGATATTTGTTCATATGACTGCTGGGCTGGATGTGGTGACCGCCGGAGAACCGCTTCAGGTAAATAAGCTGCTCGAAATCGATGTCCGGCCCTTGCAGTACGACCCTGCGGACCTGTTGCCGCCAGGCGAGCCAGGCCTGACGAGCGGTGGCCAGATCGGGGGCTGCGCCGAGGACCTGCTCCAATTGGCTGCTGGCTTGCTGCAGGGCCTGCACCGCGGCGGCGGGAGCACCGCCGGCATCGGTGGCCCAGGTGGCCTTGGCCTCGGCCCGGCGTTGCACATCGCTGGCCAGACGCTGCAGATCGGCGGCCCGGCGGTGCATGCCCAGGCTGATGGCCTGTCGCACATAATCGAAGGGCAGATGATCGGCCACCGGCACATTCTGCCATGTCGTGAACCAGGCCGGCGGTGCATTGCCGGGCCAGACATCGCCTTGACGGTCATTATCCAGGCCCACTTTCACCTCGATCGCCCATTCCGCCATGGCGCGGACGAAGGGATCGGCGTGGTCGAGAAAGTCTGCCGCGCGCGCGGCAAGCGCTTCGGGCATGGTTGGTGTGGTCCGTCTACCGTTGTCGACATACAGGTGCGAGCTGGCCAGGGTCTCGGTCAGCACCTGGAGCAATACTTCTGTTGCTGCCGAGGCGGCTTCAGGTTCTGGGCGAGCAGCGAGGGCGTCGACCAGTTCCAGAGTGGCAGTGGCCAAGCCCTCGGCATCGGCATTCTTTTTATTGTGTCGTTTCCTAAGCTCCCGGTCCAGGCCCCGGTCGCCGGTTTTGACTTTGCGATCGAAATAATGGTAGTCATCCAGGAAGATGGCAGCGGCTGCCGCCATATCGCGACTGGCCTGATCGCTGCCATAGCTGTGCAGGAGGTGTTCGGCCAGGGCGGCAGCGCCCTGTTTGTTCAACAGACTGCGGAATTCCTCCGAGCGCTGCATGATCATGGCGCTGACGTACAGTGTACCGGTTGAGCCAGCTGTACGCCGGGCGTGCTCCATGCTCTGGACCTGGGCTGGTGAGTACGTGGTGATAGGTAGGACCGCCTGCACGGTGTCCTCCGCGTAATCCGCCGCTGACAGGCTGCTGGCCAGCAGGCCGACGCAACAGAGACGCATGAGTGATTGGGGCATGGAGGGGCTCCTTGGAATTGATCAACGCTGAGTGGGACCATAAGCGCGCAGATAACGACTGCAGGCTACCAGCAGCAGGCCGTCGGCAGCGCCGACGGGGGGATTATTGAAACGATCGAGTTCAATGTGAAAAAGTTCGCCGCCATCTCGGTCGGCTTCAAAAATGTAGAAATCTTTGCGTTCGTTGCAGACGAAAATCTTGCCATCGGCTAGCATCTGGCTCCAGTTCCACATATTGCAATGGATATCGCCGCGTCAGAGCCGTTCACCTTGTTTCTGAATATCGAAACAGGACAGCCAGTCTGCACGGTCGGCCACGAACAGCAGGCCCTCGTCGGAAATCGATGGCGTACCAAAGGTGCGGTTGAGATCGCGCTGGAGCCAGCGGATATGCGTCTCGGTCACGTTGCCGGTGGGGTCAACACAGACCAGGGCGCCGTTACCCTGGTAGCGATGGCTGTCATCGCCCTTGCCTTTGGCGTTGTAGTGGACGTCGCGGGTCAGGGTCACCCAGCTGATCGCCGGCAAGGTGGTCAGGCCGAAGCTCAGCAGCATAACCGTCAGGGGGAGGATCACGCGTGGTGGCATGGCGGTTCCTTGTGGATTTGTGTCACAAATGCGAGTGATCTTACATGGTGGTGCACGCGGAGCTCAACGGTCGTTCCGTCGCGCCTTGGGACTACTCCTGAGTGTATCACATTCTTGGCGCTTGGTAGCATGTGAGCGTATGTGCGGCTTTTTCCGGCATACGAACAGCGCTCAGCTGTCGACCTCGCGTGTGGGGAGTTCCAACAATTCAAGGTTTGACATGATTGATTCGTACAGCTCCGATAAACGGTGTCGGGCCTGAGAGAGGCCCGACACCGGCGACTGGTCGGCTTGTAGAAAGCTGTACAACGTTGTCCAAAATTACGGACTCCGGAAGGCCCACTGACGGGCCTGAGTGCGGCAGCCTGGCGCTCGGCGAGAGACTTCTCCCCGTGGGGCCTGAGTAGTTACAGCTGTTTTTCGAGGTACGCCGAGCGCAGGGCCTTCAGCACGGTGCGATCGGCGTCTTCGGCTTCATCCAATTGCGTGATCAGTGCCAGAGCATCCTGGTCAGAGTGCTTCGAGACCAGCCGTTCGTATTGCACTGCCGCCAGCAAGATGCGGGCTTCGGCGCTGGCGTCTTGGACATTTTCGCCAGCGAGCTTGCGTTGCACGGTCCGGATCAGCTCGAGCAGCGGCTCGGACAGCGTGCCCAGATAGCTGCAATAGTCATCGTTCGGTAGCTGGGGCAGCACCTCGGGCAGATGATGCAGCAGGCCAGCGTGCATCAGCGGCCGCTGATGCGCTTCGTCCAATTCCAACTTGGTGGCCAGGCCACGGATCACGCGGGCGCAGCGTTCGCCGCGACCCTGGTGGGGACTATCGTGCTCCATACTGCGCACCAGCATCACCATGGTGGTCCATTGCACCTGATGCACGCGGTTCATCTGCTCCTGTACCAGCAAATGCATGCCCAGCTGTACCGCGCAACCGCTGAGTAGCTCCAGGTGCTGATGATCGAAGCTCTCCTCACCGATGCCCCGCGAAACGTAGAAGACGCCGCGGGTCGAGCCACTCATGGTGATGGGGACACAGACCACCGAACGGATATTCTGACCGACCACCGATTCCTGCCGATTGAAGCGGCGGTCGCTCTTGGCGTTCTCGGTGAGCACGGCCCGGTTTTCGGTCAGGGTGCGGCGGATGATGCTGCGGGCGATCACCGGCTTGGACCAGGCATGCGCGGTCCGCACGCAGCGCGGCGCCAATTTATTGCTGTTGCCCTGGCGGATCAGGACATTGGCGTTGTCGCAGGGCAGGGCCTCGATCAGCAAATCCAGGGCGCGGGCCACCGGATCGATCTCCTCGCTGCTGAGGGCCTTGGCGAATTGATACAGGATCCGCATGAACCGATCGTCGGCGCGGTCCTCGGTGGCGTCCTGAATATCGGCCAGGTCGTCGATCTTGATTTCGATGGTGTTGCTGAGATTCACCTCGTCGGAGTAGGCTATCCTGTCGCCGGCATGGGTATCGGACAGGGCGATGCCGCTTTCGAAAATCAGTTCGGTGGAACCGATTTTGATGATGTCGCCTTCGCGCAGCAGCTCTT
>CAYONM010000004.1:0-53754 GCA_964405325.1 uncultured candidatus Brocadiaceae bacterium
GCCGTCCTTGCTGCGCACCAGGTAGTCGCGCAGGTCGCGCATGCCGACCAGGGCGATGGAGGTGGGGAACACGCCCACGGCGCGGCCAGCGAAACCGTCGCGCAATTGCCGCAGGAAGGCGACCAGGGTCGGCCCTTCCAGGACATCGACTTCGTCGAAAAGCAGCACCAGGGGCCGTGGCGCGCAGAGTTTGGCCCACTGTTTCAGGCATTCGGCCAGCCAGCGCTGGGCGGGCAGATCGGCAGCTGGTTTGGGCGGAATCGGGAGCCCTTGTTGCTCGGCGCGATATTGCATGGCGTCGATGATGGCCGGCATGGCGATCTCCGGCTCCGGCACCGCCTGGCAGGTCTCGACGCTGACGTAGCAGGCCACGACGCGGCCGGCGGCGTTCAACTCTTTGGCCCAGCTCATCAGGAAGGTGGTCTTGCCGGTCTGCCGGGGCGCGTGCAGCACCCAATACAACTGGTTGGTGACCAGGCGATCGAGGTTGGTATCGATCAGCCGTTCCTTGGGCGGCAGCATGTAGTGCCGCTCTGGATCACAGGGCCCGGTGGTATTGAAGAAGCGGGGTGGCAGATCGTCGCGCTCGATGCTCATGCCCGCAGGCTAACGGTTGGGGGGCGGAGCCCAACGCCGAGTCGGCCACCAGGCGTGGCGTAGGAGGACATCGAATAACCAAGGTGACGCCGCCCTCAGACACAGAAAACCAGACAGATGCCTGGCCTGGGGACTCCTTGCGACGAATACGTCCACCTACAACCCGACGCTTGCGACCACTTCACTGCAGACAGGCCGACACCCGGGCCACACAGTCGCCCAAGCGGTCACGAACGTCACAAGCCCAAAAATGCAGCACATGCCAACCACGTTGCTGTAAAAGCAGATCGCGCCAGTGGTCGTCGTCGGCCCGTGCGCCACGAGCAGTGGCGTGATAACTGGCGCCATCGACCTCGATCGCCAAACGCCGCTGACCCTGGATCACCGCCAAATCGATGCGTCGACCGGCCACCGCATATTGCGGCAAAGCATCGATGCCGGCTTCTGCCAGGGCGTCCAAGAGGCGCTGTTCCACGACCGATTCCGGGCTCAGGCTGCGTATCGGATCCTGCTCCTCGGCCTGACCCGTGGCCAACACCTGCAGAAACGGCAGGTCCGTGGCCGCGGCCCAACTGCGATTACCGACCATATGCAAGGCGGCTCGGGCGCGGCTGATCGCGACGTTGAATAAATGCGGCGTCGCCAGCAGGAAACGCGCCGCGCCAAGGGCCAAACGTTCACCGCCGCAGAGCGAGAAGATCAGGCAATCGCGCTCGTCGCCCTGAAAACCGTGCGCTGTGCTAATCTGCAAGCGCGTGGCCTGGGCAAAGGCCGGGCTGACGACCTGCTTGACCCGGATCCGGATCTGCTCCACCTGCCGACGGAAAGGCGTTACCACGCCGATGCTGCCGCAGTAACCCTCGGCTTCCAATTGCTGCAATAATTCCGCCACCATCGTGGCCTCGGCCGGGGCCGCGGCACCGTGGGTACTCAACAACAATGGGGCACTGACATCGTGCCAGTGGCAGCCGGCCCCCAAACGGGCCGGAGCGCGCAAGGCGGTGATGTCGGTGCACAGCCGCAGACGCTGGCGATAAAAGGCCCGGTTGAACAACGAGGCGATCTGCGGATGACAACGATAATGATCGCTGAGCAGGATCGGCGCCGGCACGCTTGGTGTCTCGCGCAAAAAACGATAGGCACTGGTGCTGCGATAACCGAAGCGCTGCTGGCCCAATTCCAACAGCCCGTGACTGGCCAGCAGGCGTTCGTCCTGCAGCGCCGACAGCCGGCTGATATGCCCCAGCTGTTGTGGATCGCCGACCGCCAGCACCCGCCGGCAGCGAAACAGCAAGGGGATGATGCTGGGGATGTCGCACTGGCTGGCCTCGTCCACCACCAGCAGGTCGAACAGGCCGGCCTTGCGCGGCAGGGTTGATGGCGCCGAGAGGTTGGAACAGGCCCACAGCGGTCGATTGCGCAAGAGGTCGGGGAAGGTGTCGACGTACACGGCGTTCCAGCGCGACAGGCCGAAGCTGCTGATCCCGGCCCGGAGATTGGCCAGACGCAAACGCGCTTCCGGATCTGCCGGACCGGCCACCGCGCGATCGCGCAGCCAAGCCACGCCCTGTTGCCAACAGCAGCCATGCGCCTGGACCAGACGCTGCAACAGGCCCGCCTGGTCCACCCCCAGCTGTCGACAGCGTTGCTCCAGCTCCTGGCAAGACTGCCAGGCCTCGGCCACCGCCGCCGCCTGCTCCAGCTGCTGCAGAGCCAGCCCCCAGGCCTCGACATGTTCGGGCGAGGGCTCGGCCGGCGCCGGTTCTTCCCAAGCTTGCAACCAGGCGCTCAGCTGCCGCTGCAACTCGCGCCGCCGCGCCTGCACCCCCGGCGACAGCAGACGCTGCCAGGTACTGCCCTGCAACAAGGTCTGCCAGCGCTGCCGCAGTTGCTGGACCTGCTCGCGATCCGGCCCCGGCTGCTCGCCGGTGGTCAGGCGTGGCCGCCAAGCAGCCGGAGCCTGCTGGAGGGCCTGCTGCCAGGCCGCATTGGCAGTGCGATAGCGCTGCTGCAGGGCGGCCAGGGACTCGAACTCCGCTTCCAGCGCTCGCACCTGCTCCTGGCTCGCCTGGAAGGCCGCCGCACTGGCCGCCTCGTCCACCAGATCGGCGTCATCGCGCTCCAGCAGATCCTGCAGACCCAAACGCCAGGACCGACTCTGGCCGTGCGAACTGGTGCGCACGATCAGCGTCTCACCCTGACCCAAGGCATTGATCGCCGGCTCCACCGCATCCAGGGCCCGATGGTTGCGACTGGCAAACAAGCTGGGTCGGCCGGCCAGGGCCTGGTTGATCAGGACATGCCGCACCATGGTGCTTTTGCCAGTGCCCGGCGGCCCGGTCACCACCGTCACCGGCTGCTGCAGCGCTGCCGCCACCGCCTGCCGCTGAGGTGGGTCCAGGGGATGCTGCCAGACCAAGGGCCCTGGCAGTGGCAGGGCGTCGCCGAGCGCTGTCTCCGGCAGAAACACCGATGCCAAGGCACTAGCCGCTAGTTCGGACTCGGGCGTCGCCTCGGCCAGCAGATGCAATTCCTCGCTGAGCCGGCGATGGTACTGGCCGCGCCGGGTCATGCCTATCACGGCGGTCTCGGACAGCGTCTGCGCCGGCAGTACCCCCTCGGTTTGCAGCCGCCGCACCAGTTCCACCAGACTGCAATCAAAGCGCTGCGCCGCCGCCTGGCTGCTGCCCAACTCGGTCGGCACCAGGCCCACCCGCTCGCAGCATTCCTGCCGACTCAGGCTATCGGTGAACAGCTGCTCCAGAGCAGCCTGATTGGGCAGAATGGGACCGATGCGTCGCAGGTGCAGCTGCTGCGCATCGCGCGTGACCCGCAGCGGAATCACCAGTACCGGAATCTGCCAACGCTCCTCGCCAGCATCGACCGGCAACACCGGATAGCCAGCAAAGCAGCACCAGTCCTCATGCTGCCGGGCATTGCGCAGCAGCCCATTCCAGGCCGGATCCAGATCGACCGGGACCAGCGCCTGCTCCTCGTCCCCCAAGGCCAGGACCAGATCGACCGGACACGCCAACCAGCTATCGCCGTGCAGGCGCTCGGCAAAGCGCAGATGATCGTGCTCATCAAAACGGAGGCAGTCGCGGTAATAGCGGCACAAGCGCCGGAAGGCGTCCCACGGAGACTTGGACATAGCTTCAGTATGCTTGAAACAATGCCGGCCAGGCAAGCCGGGACCACAGCAGCTGCGCCGGACCGCGCCAAGCTCGCGAAGCGAGCATTTTTGGCGGCGCTTCGCGCATTTTCCGCCAAAAACCGGTCCTCGGTCGGCCGGTCTCGCGCTTGGACGCGCTCGCCTGGCTCTTATCGGATTCGTGCCGAATTCGACCTCTGAGAGACCCGTCACCCCTGCCTTTTCTGCAGAAATGCCCCTGGTGAAGATGACGCCAGGAGTACCCAACTGGTGCTCTACGCTCCCAGGAGCGAGCTTGGCGCGGCCTTGCTTGGGCGTGGCTTCATTGGCTCCAACTTGCATCTGCAAACAACCAAACTAATCTAAGCTTCCTTTTGTTTTCGGAACAGAACTGAGATCTGGCCATGTCGAGTAGCTACAAGTCTCCCTTCGATGCCCTTGATGAGTCGGTGGATGTCCAGGTCCAAGAGGTGACCACCCGGACCATCGCATCGGGCATCAAGAAAGGTCGCAGCCGGCAGGAGATGGCCAAGCGCATCGTCGGTCAGACCTCGCTCAATCCCGGCAAGGTCGAATTCCTGATCAAGAACTCCATCGAGCAACACAACTCGCGCGTCGCCAACCTCTATAATTTCTGGATCGGCCTGGTGCTGTTGCTGATCGGCTTCTGCTTCTTTCACAGCTGGTCGCTGTTCACCACCTGCCTCCCCGCCAGCTTCGGTGCCCTGGCGGTGCTGTGGATCGTCAAACAGCGGACGCTGTATTTGTCATAGGGGCGAAGCCCTCTCCGAGTTGATCCCACTGGACCTGGCCGGCACCGGTCCAAGATCCCGCGCATGCAATACGATGCCTGGTTCCGCGATGCCGCCACAGGCCAAGGCCGGTGGGAGCTTGATGAGATCGTCTACCGTACCCCCGAGGGCGGCCTTTTGGAGGTAGCCCATGATCTGGAGGCGCTGAAAGACCGGTCCGCCACCAGCTGGATGCACCTGTGGGACAGCCGCTACAAGCGGACCATGTGGCCCTACGGCTCCGGCGTCTGGGGGAAGAAGGAACTGGTCCTGCCCAACATTCCCGACGAGCACGTGGTCAGCCTGGACGAGGGTGGTACCAACTTGTTCTGGGCCGACCGCGTCGGGCGCAACCTGGGCCTGAACGAGCTCTGGGTGAAGCAATGCGGCGTCAGCCATACCGGTTCCTTCAAGGATCTGGGCATGACCGTACTGGTCTCGCAGGTCAACCACATGATCCGCTCCGGCAAGCAGGATATTCTCGGCGTCGCCTGCGCCTCCACCGGCGACACCTCTGCCGCCCTGGCCGCCTACTGCGCCGCTGCCGGTATCACCTCGGTGGTGCTGATCCCGCGCGGCAAGATCACGCCGGGTCAATTGATCCAGCCCATGGCCAACAACGCCCTGACCCTGGCCCTGGATACCGACTTCGATGGTTGCATGCGTCTGGTGCAAGAATTGACCGCCGATAAAAAACTGTACCTGGCCAACAGCATGAATTCTCTGCGCGTGGAAGGCCAGAAGACCATCTCCACCGAAATCGTGCAGCAATTTGATTGGCAAATACCCGACTGGATCTTCATTCCCGGTGGCAACCTGGGCAATGTCAGTGCCCTGTACAAGGGCTTCGAAGAAATTCAGGAACTGGGCATCATCTCCCGCCTGCCGAAAATCGTCTGCTGCCAGGCCCAGCGCGCCAATCCCTTGTACCAGTGCTTCACTAACAACTGGAAGGAATTCACCCCCATCACCGCTGGCAGCACCCAAGCCAACGCAATCCGCATTGGCGATCCAGTCTCGCGCAGCAAAGCCATGCGTTACCTGCAACGGCACGACGGCGAGGTGGAACAGGCCAGCGAACAGGAACTGGCCGATGCCATGGCCCTGGCTGATCGTGGTGGTTTGTTCAACTGCCCGCACACCGGCGTCGCCCTGGCGGCGATGATGAAATACGCCAAGGCCGGCCGCATCCGAAAAAGCGATCGGGTAGTGGTGATCAGCACCGCGCACGGCCTGAAATTCACCGATTCCAAATTGAAATATCACAACGATCAGCTCGACGCCGTCACACCGACCTATGCCAACCGCTTTGTCGAATTGCCGGCCCAACGCGAAGCCGTGTACGATGCCGCCATGCGCCACATGGAAGCCTCGATCGAAAGGTGAAACCAGCCGTCCACCGCCAAGGCGTTTTGCTGATTGCCCTGGCCACCTGCCTGGCCGCGGCGGAGAGCCGCCTGGATCTGGAACCCGGCCGACCAGATCTGGGCAGCCTGCTGGCCATTGTCAGCACCCTGGGTGCTGGCCAACACCAGGCCGCGCCGGCAGTACTCGACCGCTGGTCGGAAGAGCCACCCTTGTTGCTCTTGCGCGGCGCCGATCACCGCGCCATGCAGCAGGCCATCGCCCACGGTGGCCGCACCTGGTGGGCATGGATCAGCGGCAACGACGTCCGCTATGCCGACCAGCGGACCCTGCCTCCCTTTGGTCCCACCCAACCGCAGATCTACCCCACCCCTCTGGAAGAAGACCTCAGTCTCGAGGATCTGGCACGCCAGATTCTGGAACCCTGGCTGGGCTCCCCGGCCAGCGGAATCGCTTACCATGCCCCGGCCAATCGCTGGCTGATCAACCTCGACTCCAGCGGCCACGCCGCGGCCAAGGCTTTGTTCACTTGTCTTGAACAACCACGGCTACCACTGCCAAATCCACCGCCGATTGCCGATATCCCAACCGGTCAAAATCTGCACCACCCCATCCGCGCCATCGATGGTCAAACCCTGTTCATTCGCCTACACGAAGCCTGCAACATCTCCATCGCCGTACATGGCAGCGTCATCGACAGCGGTTTTCTCGAGACGGTCGCCTTTCCCGCCTGCCCCCTGAAGCAACTGCCGTTACAACTGCAGGCCCTGGGATTGCAGGCCGCCTTTTTCGATGGCGTGCTGTGCATCGACATGCTACCGGTACGCCGACGCGCCCACCCCGCCAACGCCCTGCAATTGGCCCGGATTCCCGTCGCCCAATTCGGCGATCATCTCAGCTGCGAAACCCTGGCACTGCAACTCCAGTCCAAGGTGCAGCCGGAACGCTGGCAAGACCCCGGCCACTGCCTGGTCTATCTCGCCCGGCATCGCAGCCTGCTGGTCAGCTGCGCCCCCGATTTGCTGCTGGCGATCTATGCCGCCCTGGACGAGCGGGAATTCCAACCGTAATAATTCGTCAGACGCGAAACACCTGACGTGGGGCAGCTCCCTCGAATTGTTGACAACATCGTTGTAATTGCCGCATGCTGAAACCGGCGGCCTCTGCCAATGACTTCAGCCGGATCCCGGGCCGCCACTGGCGCTTCAACCAAGCCAGGCGTTGCCGATTACGCCAAGCGGTCAGATGACAGCCTTGTTGCTGACGACAGATACGCGCGAGTCGGTCTGCAGAGGTGCCGACCGCCGCCGCCAGAGCAGCGTGGTTCAAGGCCGGTTGCTGCGCCAAGACCAGCTCCGCCCGACGCAAAAGCGGATGCATCGCCGGCGCAGCCTCCGCATGAAACAAGCGCCAAGCGCGCGCCGTGGCATAGACGAGGCCGGCATCGAAGGCGATGCGATCCTCGGTCTGGTCCTGACAGTCGGCCAACACGGCCTCCAGCTCCTGCGCCGCAGCGGCAGCAATCGGCCGACACCACTGCCCCGGTGGATTCCGTTGCATAAAGGTGGCGTAGCTGGTCCCCGGAAAACGCCTGCTCAGCACTCGTTGCCGGAACACCACCACGCGTAGCTGGAAATCCGGACTGGTATCAACCAGGCGATGCGCTTGGCCCGGGAACAGCCAGATCAGACTCGGACTGGCAAGGGAATACTGCCGGTCATCCAGCTGGTAGCTGGCCGTGCCGCCGAGGCTGAGATTCCATTCCAGGTCGCTGTGATGATGCCGGTGATGCCGCGGCAGCTGCCGAAGCTGGTAGCACCAGGTGAAGGCGTCGTGGAAGCCAGGAAACTCGTGGTCTTCACGCATGCCAAGAACATGCCGACATCCGTCGCCTTTTCATCCGTTTTTTGTCGCTTTCGTCGCCAAGAGGCCTCTTTTTACTAGGTATCGGCCGCTCGGCAGACCAAGCCACCAGCACTCGCGTTATCTTGGTCCGCAGTGAAAGGATGCCACCATGACCGTGACCAGCGCCGACTACTCCGATGCCAGCTACGCCCAGGGCAAGAATGATAACCACCTCTATCCGGACAGCGCTCCGATCCTGCACCGGCCCGGCTTTCAGTACGATCCCATTATCCGCCTGCGCGACGGCCGACTGATGGCCAGTGGCTTCGATGCCGAGGACATCAAAACCGGCGGTTTCCAGGCCACCGCCGAACTCCAGTCCGGGGCGGAGCTGGTGTTCCGGGTCCGGGCTGCCGCCAGCGGCTGCTTCCGCCTGCAGCTTGGCACAGCCGATACCACCTTTGCCGAAACCAGCGACATGCTCGTCCAGCCCGGCCCAACTCCGCCGGAGCACGGCTTGGTGCTGATCGACCAAGCCGAGGCCTGGCAACTGCGTCTGGGTGGCCATCGCCTGGTGCTGAGCAAAGGCACCTTCGGCATGGAGCTGATCGATGAGCAGGGCCAACGGATCTTCGCCATCGAGACCGAACGCCATGCCGGTCAGATGTATGGCGGCCCCATCGGGCTGCGGCTGAACCCGGAAGGCCAGCGTCACCTCTATATGGGCTGGCGGATCCAGAACGGTGAGCGCTTCTTTGGCCTGGGCGAGAAATGGCATTCCTGCGAAAAATCCGGCATCAGCTGCACCGTCAACATCAATGAGACCGCCGGCAGCAACACCACCGACCTGGCCTACAAAGCCGTCCCGGTACTGTTCAGCACACGTGGCTGGAGCCTGCTGTTACACAGCTACCGCCGCAGCCGTTGGGAAATCGGAAGTTTTTCCCACGTTGCTGGCATTTGCCTGTTGGAAGACGACCAGCTGGATCTCTTCCTCTCGACCGCTGCCAGCATGAAAGGGCTGCAACAACGCTACACCGCCCTGACCGGGCGTCCCAGCATGCCCCCCAAGTGGGCCTTTGGCACCTGGGTCAGCCGCTGTCAGTACGACCGCGCCGAAGCCGCCGAGTGGGCCATGCGCGGCATGCGCGAGCGGCATATTCCGGCTGATGTGATCCACCTGGACCCCATGTGGATGCACGTGCACTGGTATTGGAAGATCGGTGTCGATGCCTGCGATTTCGTCTGGAACGATGACGGTTTTCCCGAGCACCGTCAGCTGTTCGAACGCTGGCGTGCTGACGGCTGGGATATCTCGCTATGGATCAACCCCTATCTACCGGAATCCGAGCCCATCTACGCCGAAGCCCGCGATGCGGATTATCTGCTGAAAAAAACCGACGGCAGTATCGCCCGTCTCTCCCACGGCGAGCTGGTGGGTATGGTGGACTTCACCAATCCCGCCGCCCGAGCGTGGTGGCAGGAAAAATGCGAGCAGGTACTGCGTGAAGGCGGCAGCGTGCTCAAACCCGATTACGGCGACCGGGTCCCGGAAGACGTGGTCGGGCACGATGGTTCCTCCGGCCGTGACCTGCATAACCGTTACCTGCATCTGTATGCGGAAACCGCGTTCCAGGCAACCCTGGCGGCGCGCGGCGAAGGGATCGTCTGGCGCCGCGCTGGCTGGATTGGCTCACAGCGCTTTCCCGGCACCTGGGCCGGCGATACCCAGACCACCTGGGAGGCTTTCCGCTGCTGCCTGCGCGGCGGCCTGTCGGCCGGTTTTTCCAGTGAATGTTTCTGGAGCCACGACATCGGTGGTTTCTGCGGCGAGATGCCCAGCCCAGAACTGTATATCCGCTGGCTGCAGATGGGCATGCTCTCCCCCTTTACACGATTTCACGGCAACGGCCTACGCGAACCCTGGCATTACGGTGACACGGCCGTGCAGGTGGCGCAGTATTACGGCCAGCTGCGGTATCGCCTGATCCCCTACCTGTTGAACCTGGCCGAGGAAGCCGTTGCCGACGGCACCCCCTTGCTACGGCACTGCCAATTGGAATGCGAAGGCGAACCAGGCCTGTGGAACCTGGATGATCAGTATTTCCTTGGCCCAGATCTGCTCGTGGCACCCGTGCAGCAAGCCGGCGCCCGATCACGCTGGGTGTACCTGCCGCGTGGTGATTGGTTCTGCCATCGCAGCGGCACGCGGTATTCGGGCGGTCAGTGGCACGACCTGGCTGCACCGCTGGAACATCTGCCACTGCTGGTGCGCGGCGGTGCCCTGATTCCGCGTTACCGACAGGCGCAGCAACATTTGAAGGAAGCCATTCCCGACCAGCTGATTCTCGACGTCTGGCCATCATCATTTGAACGACAACTGCATTGGCATTTCGACGATGGCGCTGGGCGAGTGGAGGCCTGGCATGAATCCAATGCAGATGGTGGCCGGATCCGGGTGCAGACCGGCGGGCGGGAGGTCTGTTTGCATTTGCCCAGGATGGTCCAGCTGGAGCAAGGCGGTCAGTACCTGCAGACGGCTGATGATATCGATATCCAGTATCACCGCAGCGATTGCTGAGGGACTGGACCAGGCCAGCGCCCCGGCAGGATGCCACCTGGAGACTGGTATGAGCATCGTCTACCACTGGGGCGCCGAGCACGTCGCCATCGACACGCTGCTGCACCTGCTGCACCATCACAGCTACTGGGGCAAAACTCGGCCGGCGGAACTGATCGCGAAAAGCCTGCGTGGCAGCCTTTGCCTGTCAGCCTGGGAGGGCCAACAGATGCTGGGCTTTGGCCGGGTGGTCAGCGACTACGCCATCTTCGCCTATCTGGCCGATGTCATCGTCGATCCCGAGCGACGCGGCCAGGGCATTGGCAAGGTGCTGGTGAAAAAACTCTGTGGTCACCCCGCGATTCGCACCTGCCGAATCCAATTGAATACCGCCGACGCGCATCCGTTATACGAAAGCTACGGTTTCCGCCCGGTCAGCCCCGGCACGGAAATGGTCCGCCCCTCGCCGGCGCAGGGCCCGGCGTTGTGGATGTAGAATTACCGCAGCAGCCCAACCAAGCCGTTTATAGAGGTGCCCTCTTATCTGTCACGAGACCAGAGGAACGACAGCGCTACAGCGAGATGTTTGAGCAGCGGGAACAACCTGAGCTTGCCATCAAAGGGGGCTCGCGCCCACGGGTTTCCCAGACGCAAGTACGGACAGCAACCCACTACTTCAGAAACTGTTCCACCATACCGCGCATCATCGGATCTTCCAACATATCCTGGACGGTGGGATCTTTGAGCAGGCGCTGCTTGCGATCGCCAACAGACAGGATCTCGTGAATCTTTTCCGGGTTATTGCGATTGCGCAGTACGGCCTGCAGCAGCTCGTCGGTGCTCATCTCCTCCTCGGCCGGCTCGGCATCCGGATCGCCACCGGGGTCGGGCTGCTTGAGGAGCGATGGATCCAGGCTGTTGCTCTCGATCGCTTCGCCGATCGGCACCCGATAGATTTCGCCATGCTGGTTGCGGAACAACGCCTGGTATTCCTCGATGCCAGTCAATTGCCACTCGCCCAATGCTTCGCCGGTGCGCACCTGATGGTTCATGCCACCGTGCTCCACCAGCAAGACCTGGCGACGACCCATGGCGATGGTGCCCACCACCTGTGGCACCTGTAACAGATCCATGTTGGCGATCGATGGCGGACTGAATTCGGGCACCGTCAGATCGGGCTGCTGATCCGGAGACGCTTCCGACGGCGGAACTTCGACCGCCGGGCGTTGCCGCCGTTCGCTGGGAGGTCGACGATGGCTCTTCTGTTCCACTTCTCGCTGCGCATAGGGCACGAAGGGATTGAGATCGCCGCCGTAATAATGATCGAATTCCTCGATGGGTGGCAGGTCGATGCGCAAACGACTGACCGGCTCGCCAGCCCACCGGGGATCAGGTACTCGGACCACCTCACGGTCACCGAAAAACAACTGCGATACGCCGTAGCCACAGAAGACCATCGCCAGAATCACCACCACCTTGGCCGGATGCATCAGCGTGACCTCCGGCTGCGAGAGGAACGGCTGGAACGCGACGAGCGCGAGCTGCGACCAGAACGCGACGAGCGACCGGAACGCGACGAGCGACCGGAACGGGTCGAGGTAGCGGCCTTGCTGCGCTGCTCGGGATCGAGGAATTCCATGCCGGCCAATTCAATCTCCGCTTCTAATTGCTGGATCTCATCTGACGGATTGCGATTGGCACTGGAAATCCGCAGCTGCCGCACCACCAGGGGGAAATTAGCGCTGTCGGCACCGGCGCCACCGGCCAATTTCGAGTCCGCCAACACCCGGTTGACCAGAGCGTCCCAGCTGCGTGCGATCTGCTCCGCCGGCTCTTCCTCGCCCAATTGATGCAGCAGCCACAACAGATCCTTCAGGCCACCCCGCACCCGCAGGGTGAACACGTATTCATTCAACAGGACGGGCCGACCCTCCGGGCCGGCGGCCTCGATACCGCCGTGGTCGATGGTGATGGTCGCCAGCGGTTCCGGAGTCGATAGCGCCAACAGCACCGCCTTGGCGATCAGCTGCAAGCGAACCAATTCGCCGCGAACGTCCTCGTCCTGCAAGGCGCCACCCAGCTTGCTATCGAATCCCAAGGTGGTGCTGTAGGATGGGATACGCTTGCGCACCGCCTGTTCATTGAGGATGTGCCGCGTCGCCAGGTAGATCTTATCGAAATAGAAGCTTTGGTTGTTGTTGTAACGGTCCGGCACAACAAAAGCCGGCAACAAGCGGATACCAACTCGCTCCTTGAGGTCCTCGATATTCTCGACCAGTTCCTCGTTGGCATCCTGCTGCAGGCGCACCTGCTTGGCCATGGAGATATCGGCCCGCCCCTCCCGCTCCTGATAGGCCCGTTCGACCTGTTCCAGCTGGCGGAGCTGCTGACCATCCCGACCGAACAACCACAACAGCAGCAGAGCGACCAGCACACTGCCCGCCAGCACCGCCCAGGCGATGGTCAGATCCTTACGCACATCGGGGCGCATCTAGCGCTCCCCCCGATCGACCGTCTGCACGACCTCTTCGATCTGGGTCGGCATGAAATCAAAACGGATGGCAAAGGAGAATTCGCCACCAGTACTGGTGGTCACCGCACCTTCGGTTTCGCCCTCGATCTCTTCGCGCACACTGAGCACCTTTTTTCCACTGAACAAGGTAGGCGATCCCGGTCGTGGTTGCCACGAGGCGATCTGTTCCGACCACTGCTCGAAGAGGTTGACACGCACCGGCACACCCTCCTCCTGCGGCTTGACGCGTCCTTCCAAATACAGACTACCCCGATCGATGGTATTGGTGGTGCTGGCTTCGGGCTCATCCTCGCTGCCGCTGGTCAGGCCCTCGGTGCGCAATTCGGTGATCCACAGCTCCTTCGGCGCGTTCTGTTTCAGCACGCGGATGGTGCTCAATAGATCGCGACCAGAAAAGATCCGGCTGGCGATGGCACGGAGGTCCTCTTGCAGGGCCGTACTATCGGTCTGCAGGCCCTGCAGACGTTTTTCCTGTTTTTTGTAGGCTTGTTCGTGTTTTTTATAGACCTGCAGGGACTGCGCGTCGGCCGAGGTGCCAAGCCAGTTGCTGATCCCCAAAACAATTGCACCAGCAAGAATGAAGCCAGCGGCAATATACGGCAGGCGACCATACGTGAGCAGCAATTGCTTGCGCTGATACTCGACCGAACGCAGATCGACGGCCATCGCCTGTTGGCTGCGGGGAAGCGCCGCGCCAATGGCGGCGACATAGGGCAGCAAACCGATCGGCACCCGTTTGCCGACCTCGCCAAAAGCCTCATTACCAGGCACCAGCACCGGCAGACGAAACCGCTTGGCCAGATAATCCGGCAAGCCAACCAGGTTGGCACCAGCACCCAACAGCACGATGCGGCCGATTGGCAGTTGTCGTTGCTTCAACTGCGCACGGAACCAGTTGATGGAACTCTGCACCTGCATGTGCAACTGGTCGGCAACAGGACGCAATTCCGGCCCGAGCTCCTGATCACCCAGCTGGATCGTGTCCTGACCGGGCGGCGGCACCAATGCCTCTTCCTGCTGATCACCCTCGACCGCCAGCGCATCGTCTTCATCGAGGAACTCGCCCGAGTCCTCCGTCACCACAAACTGCTGTCGTTCGTCCTCGTCCGCGGTTTCCAGATAACGCTGGGGCACAGTGGTGTCGACTTGGTCGAACGAAGCGGAATCGTCGATGAAGATGCCCGACTCCTGCCGCTCGTACCGGGTGCGCAACTGCTCCACAATACTTTCAGCCGCCTGCCCCGAACATTTCAAGGCTTCTGCAGTCTGTGGACTCAAACCCCGCTGCACCGCCAGTTCCTGGGTAAAACGATGACCGCCCATGGCCAGGGAACGACAAGCCAAGAACTTGCCGCCACGCAACAAGACGACTCGGCTGGCGACCGCACCGATCTCGAGCACCATCTCGATGGCCTCGGCATCGAATTCGTCTTTGCTTTCGGTGTCGATGTCGATGTCGATGTCGGTGTCGATGTCGGTGTCGATGTCGGTGTCGGTGTCGGCATCAAGCTCATCGAGAGTCATCAGCTTCGTGCCGATCGCCCACTCGAAATGCGCCCAGGCGTTGGCAGCGGCAGCGGTGCTCAGGCCGACCTGGGAAACGGTCAGACCATTACGCGCACACAGGCTCACCACCGCGTCGACCTGGGCCGGCTGGGCCAGGGCACAGCAGACCATCAGGTCTTCGCTCTCCACCGGCACGGTCTGATAATCCGCCGCCAGGTTGCCGAATTCATCGGCATGTTGCACCAGCTCCATGCGCATGCCGCGTTCGAGCCGGTCGGGGGCCACTGGTGGATGTTCGATGAAGCGGACCATGGTCGTGAGGGTGCTATCCACCAACTGTACCGGACCGCGCTGTGGCAACTTGCGCTTCACCTCTTGTAGCAGCTCAGCCAGGTCGCGCTGATTGCCCTCGACATCCTGACAGGGCACTTCGATACCAGCTTGCCAACGCCAGCTCTGACCATGCCGCTTCAGGACCACCGCACGCACATGCGTGCTACCGATATCAATGCCGGTTCGAAAGCCGCCCATCATCACGCTAACGCCGCGGACCTTTGCTGGGACGCTGCAAGGGACCGCCATCGTCCCGAGCCGCATTCCGCTCGTCCGTCTCCTCGGCCAATTCGGCCCGACGTTTGGCTGCGGCCTTGCGCTCGGCGCGGATCAGGCGCTCGCGCTCGGCGCGCACTTCAGCCGGCAGTACCACCTCGGCGGTATCGCGCAGGACGCGAATGTCCTCGGAATGCTTGCTGCCTGAGGGGTCGATGATGTGGGCGGTGACGAAGATCAGGAGCTTGCTGCGGTTGGAATTGCGGGTGTCGGTGCGGAACAGACCGCCGATGGCCGGGGCGTCCTGCAGGCCGGGCACACCTTCGCGCCCTTTGTTGCTGTCTTCAGCAATCAGGCCGCCGAGTACGATGGTCTGGCCATTCCGGATATGCAGCGTGGTCTGCAATTGCCGCTGATTGACGCGCGGGTTCTGGATGGTGTTGGAGATGCTTCCACTGCCGGCAGTAGTGGTGAACTCCTGGTTGACCAGATTGACGTCACGGATGGTCGGCACCAGTTTCAGGGTGATGATGTCGCTGTTGCGTGCCACCGACGGCGTTACCTGAAGATTGATGCCCTCGTACACGCTCTGGAACACCGGTACCAGGGTGGTCAGGCCACTGTTGGAGGGCGAATCGGAATCGTTGACAATGATGGTCTGCGATAAGGAACGGTTTTCGTAATCGGCGATGTAGGGGATTTCCCTGCGAATATCGATGACACCTGTGGCGTTGGATAGCGCCAGGATTTTCGGTTCCGACAGGGTGTTGAGCTGTTTCTTCTCTTCCAGAGCCTGCAGAGCCGCGGAGAAATTCGGAAACAGATCGTCACCAAAACCACCGATGCCAGCATTAAAGCCATTGCCGGTCAGGCCGCTGAGCACGCCATCGCCTCCCTGCGGTGGGCCACCCGAAGCGATGCCGCCGACGACCAGGTCCTGATTGGGGGTTCCCTCCTGCGCAAACATGCCCCATTTGATGCCCAGGGTCTTGCTGGCTTCGTCGGTCATCTCCAGGAATTTCGCTTCGATCAGCACCTGCGTACTGGTGTAGTCGATTGCCTTGAGCAGACGTTTCACCTCGGCCACCGCCGACGGGGAAGAACGGATATACAGGGTGCTGGACTTTGGCTCCAAATACAGGGACGAGCCCTCCGGCCAATCGATCAATTCCGGAATGCGCTCAAGAAAACGCTCCATGTCGCTATTCCCTCCGCCACCACCGCCACCACCGCCACCACCAGACGGCAGGATGCCACCGGCGCCACCGGCGCCACCGGCGCCACCTTCACCGCTACCAGATGAGCTGGTCGAACTCACCGTCGGTACCGTCAGCACATCGGTCAGACCGGACTTCAGGCGATACATCTCGGTGATCAGCACCGGATTCTCGGTACTGGTGACATACACTGCGCCGGCGTGGTAATTGAAGCGCACCGGCAGCATGCGTTGGATGACGCCCAATACCTCTTCCACTGTCGAATCGACGATATTGATGGTCAGGGTCTCTTCACCCATGGCGGCATCATCGAAAATGAAATTCATGCCGGCAACCCGGAACAGCGTGTCCAGGACTTCGCGCAGCGGGCTCTCGTTGAACTGGAAAATGTCGGTGGTGGCACGCAGCTTGGCCTGCAGCCGATCTCGCTCCACCTGCTCCAGCTCTTCGTCGAAAACCAACACGGTCCGCGGCTTGGCCGCCGCTTCACGCGGAGCGAAACCGGCGCCGAAGGCTTCGGCCATCAACTCCTGCCGCCGCATCTGACGCTCCTGCTCCAGACGCTTCACTTCGCGTTTATAGACCTTGTCCAAGAGACGGACCTTGATCTGCATCGCCGCCGGCTGCCCCGGATAATCCACCAGCAGATCATTGACCAGACGCAGTGCATCCTCGTAGCGCTGATCCGCCACCAGATATTCGACCATGTCCAGGCGGGCACGCTCGATACCGGAGGTCAAGGCCTTCTCGCGTTCGTAATCGGGATGACCGAGGACCTCGTCGTAGAGTTCGGCTTGTTCGGCCACCAGACCGCGGATCTCAGCTTCGCGGCGAGCGATGCGTACCCGGGCCAGGCCACGCTTGGCTTCCAGATGCTCGGTTTCAAAGGCGAGAATGCTGTTCAACAGCACTTCGGCATCGTCGTAGCGACCCTGTTCGATCAGGTAGTCCACCTGCTGCTGATCGATGGTCGCCTCCGGCTGGGCGTCAACGGGGGTGTCGTCGGCTGCCCAGGCAAACATGGGCAACAACACCAATAACAAGGCCAAACATGGCATTCTTTTCTCACCTTCGGACCAAGCAACGTGGCTAGGAGGACGCGCTTCCAGCGCCGCCCTTACCAACGCTACTTTAATTGCCCCCGTGTGCCTGCAGGCGCCACCGTAGATAGGCATCGATGAATGGCTGCAGATCGCCATCGAGCACCGACTGGGCATTGCCCTCCTTGTGCCGGGAGCGCAAATCGGTGATCAGCTGGGTGGGCTGCAACACGTAGGAACGGATCTGATGTCCCCAGCCGATGGTGCCGCGCTCGCCCTGCAGGGCCTTCAGCTCGTCCAGGCGCTCGGCTTCTTTGAGCTGCTGCAGCTTGGCGGTCATCATCTTCCAACACTTGGCCTTGTTCTGCTGCTGTGAACGTTCGCTCTGGCAGCTGACCACGACATTCGACGGGATATGGGTGATGCGTACCGCCGAGTCGGTCTTGTTGATGTGCTGACCACCGGCACCGGAGGCTCGGTAGGTGTCGATCCGGAACTCCTTCTCGTCGATGACATCCAGATCGACACTTTCAGACTCGGGCAGGGCCGGGGTCACCTCCACCGCGGCAAAGCTGGTCTGACGCTTGCCCTGGGCGTTAAAGGGGCTCATGCGCACCAGGCGATGGGTGCCCATTTCGCTTTTGAAGAAGCCGTAAGCCATATCACCAGCGATCTGCAGGGTGGCGGTCTTGATGCCCGCTTCGTCGCCAGATTGGTGGTCCACCAGCTCGCAGCGATAGCTGGCCCGCTGGCAGTAAGCCATATACATGCGCAGCAGCATCTCGGCCCAGTCCATGCTCTCAACGCCGCCAGCGCCGGCCTGGATGACCATGTAGATGTCGTTGCCGTCGTAGGGCCCGGACAGGGCGAGCCGGACCTCGAGCTTGTCGTACTGTCGGTTCAGCTGCTCGATTTCCGTCCACAGCTCGCCGAGAGTCTCGTCGTCCTCGTCGGCCTCGACGATATCCAGCAGCTCCTGACAGGCGATGACCGCCTCATCCAGCTCGATAAAGGGGTCCAACACGTTCCGGGTCGCCTTCACCGCCTGGATCACGACCTGGGCCCGCTCCTGGTCATCCCAGAAACCGACCTCATTCATCTGGCCTTCCAGCTCAGCCAGCCGCCGCTGCTTGGCCTTCACATCCAAGGTCACACCAAAGGCGTCGACCTTGCTGCGAAGTTGGTCCAGGGCTTCGGATAGTTCGCTCATACCACCTCGTTATCAGGGAAAGCGGCGCAGTGTGGAATTAGGCACAAAGACGCAAGACCGTGACGCTGGCACCCCGGCGCCACGCTGCGGTCCTACGAGCAAGCCGCGGTCGAGCCACAGAGCTCCAGGCCATAAGCCGGAGCGTGCGTCTGCCAGTAGCTGGCGGGTGTGCCCATGGTGGTCAGGTAGTTGCCAACCATGACGCCATCGATGCCGCTGCCGAGGACTTCGTGGAGACGCGCACCAAAGGTTTCTTCCTTGCCACCCGCCAACACGATACCGCTACCCGGCAGCATGTACCGGAACACCGCCAGACATATCAGGGCCTCGTCGGTCGGCACCGGCGGCAAGCGATCGGACGGGGTATCGGCGATGGGACAGATGAAATTCACTGGCACCGTATCCGGCTGGACCCAACGCAGCTGCTCAGCGAATTCGGCGCGCTGACTGCGATCCTCGCCAATGCCGAGAATGCCACCGCAGCAGAGCCGCATGCCAGCCTGCTTGACCAGACGGCAGGTGCGCAGGCGCTGGTCCCAGGTGTGGCTGGTGCAGGTGCGCAGAAAAAAGCTGCGAGCGGTTTCGAGATTGTGGTGGTACATGCGCAGTCCCGCCTGGCACAAAGCCTCAGCAACGCTGAGTTCCTCGATCAGACCCAAGGAGGCATCGGCACGCAGGGGCAAATCGGCCAACTCGCGAATGGAACGACAGACCATGTCCAGCCGGGGACCAGGCTTCAGACCGCGCCAAGCCGCGACCAGACTCAGGGCCTCGGCCCCAGCCTCGCGACAGCTGTCGGCGGCGGTACGGATGGCAACATCGTCCAGCCAGGAGTGTTGCTGATAATCCGTGGTCTCCACACCGCGCGCCTGGGCGCAGTAGATGCAGTTTTCCGAGCAGTTGCCGGCCTTGGCGTTGAGGATGGAGCAGAAACGCAAGCGATTGCCACGATACTGCTGCCGGATGGCCTGCGCTCCGGCCAACAGCTCGGCTTGGGCGCTGGAACCGGGGCTGATGTGCAACAGGACTTCGGCCTGGGACCGACTGCAGTCACCGCCAGCACACACCAATTGAGCGAGTTCCTGTGGAGAGACATGGTCATCAGGCATAGCGATTCCCTCTAAGATTGAATTCGCGACGAACTCGAGCAGACCCGGGCAAGCGCGTCCCGTTCAAGCCGTGGAAGCTCGGAGGTCCGAACCGGACTAGTGGAAGCACAGCCTTTTTGCCGAAGATGATTGAAATAATCGCCACGCAGTGGTGTCGGCCATCGGCGACAAAAATGCTGTGAGTTCCCTCAGATGTGCTGGCCCGGCATCCTGTCGCGGGAAAAAACATTTTCTAGACCGTGGACCGCTCCAGGCTGCGGCCGAGGTGCTCCCCATGCCAAGCTTTCCGGTCGGCGATCTGCAGCCACAGCAACCGGCCTTCTGCGCCCCCACCGCGAGCCTGGTGGGCGATGTGCGTTTCGGCCCCGGTTGCTCGGTCTGGTTTGGCGCGGTGCTGCGTGGCGACATCGCCGCGGTGATGCTCGGTGCCGAATGCAACGTCCAAGACAACTGCGTACTGCACGTGGCCAAAGACAAGCCCTGCCGCCTGGCCGACCGGGTCAGCATGGGCCATCAGGCCATCGCCCACGCCTGCACCGTCGGCAGCGGCAGCCTGCTTGGTATGGGCTGTCGAGTCCTGGACGACGCCGAGCTCGGCGAAGGCGTCCTGGTGGCAGCCGGCACGGTGGTCAAGGAGGGCATGCAGATCCCACCGCATTATCTGGTGGCGGGCGTGCCTGGACGGATCATCGGCCCGCTGCGAGCCGAACAGCGCGAGCGCATCGCTCGAATCGCTGGTGATTACCTGGCCTACCAGGCCCTGTATCCTGAGTTGCTTGGATGAGGGTCCTGGTCCTCTGCTGCCTGCTGACCAGTGGTATCGCGGCAGCGCAGCTGCAGCGGGTTGCGGGACACGACTACATCCGTCCCGGCCTGATGTGGCGGCTGGTGCTCCGCGGTAGTCAGCTGCCCGCAGGCGGCCCGCCACTACGGCTGCGCGTCCAACTCATAGCCGATCAGCAGGTGCTGGCCGCCTCCTCCCTGCAGCTCACAAATCCGGCGACCTGGCAACTGGACTGGCCCGTGCAGTTGATTCCCGATGCCCCCACCACCACGGCCAGTATCCACTGGACCGCTCGACTGTATCAGGATCAGCAACTGCTCACCCAGGCCAACGGCGGACTCCTGAGCGTTCAGCAGCTGGTAGAACACGCTCGCACCGTTCAACCGACGACGACAGCCGAACCACCATTGCGCTTCTGGTGGCAACAGGCCATGACCCTCCTGCGTGGCAGCCGCCGCCTGGGCGATTGGCGGCTGGCGGCCCAGCTTTGCCAGCGCTTGGAACGGCCCCAGGCAGCCCTGGCGGAACACCGCAAGCAATCAGAGCGCCTGGAGGCCTTCATCAGCCCGGACGACGGCAGTCTGCAGCCGGTCCGACTCTGGCTGCCAGAAGGCCCGCCCCGCCGTCCCAGCGTGGTGATCTTGCACCGTCCCAGCCAGGTTCCCACCAAGGGCAGCTGGCGACCAGCACTACCAGAGACAGCACAAGCACTGCTCCTGGCCGGGCATGCCGTCATCCAACCCTACCCCGCCGCCGACATCGCCTGGCAGGATGTGGCCATCCGACGCCTGCCCGCCGCGGTGGCCGCAGTCGCAGCATGGTGCCCCACCCAGCAGCCCTTGCTGGTGGCCGAGGGCTCGGCCGCCGATGCCGCGCTCGTTCTTTTGGGCCAGACCCCCTGGTCCTGGACCGGTGCTCTGCTGCTGACACCCCGACCGCGACCGCCGCAGGAACCGTCATCCGCGCTGCCGGCTACCTGGCAGGCCTGGTTGGCGTCACTGCCACACCCCCTCAGCGCGGCGCCGCAGCTCAGCCGCTGCCACCTTGCCGTCAGCGGCCAGACCACTGCGTATGCCGACCGACTGCGCGCCATCGCCCAGGCCGATCCGACCGGGCTATGGCTGGCACGGCCATTACCAGATAAGCGAAGCCTGCTGGACTGGCTGGGACGAATCCAAGCCCCGAGCCCAGCTGGTGCCTGGGAGATCCGCAGCCCCCTCCCTCTGGATCTGGGGCCGCTGCAATTGCGCCAACCGCAGACCTGGGGCGAAGCCCTGCTGATCCGCGGTGAATTACGCAGCGGCGAACTCCTGGCCACCAATCTGGCCGACCTGTCCCTGGACTGGCCACTACACCACCTCAATGGCAATGCCTGGCAGCCACCAAGCGTAGACCAGCCCGTGAAGCGCCTTGGGCAATGCCTCGGCCTACCGGGCTTGGCCACCAGCGCACCCTTCGCGGTGGTGATCGGTAGCGGCGAACACGCTGGCATTACAGCTCGCAACCAGACGAATGCCCGGTCCTTCCTCCGCGCCTGGGGGCGGCATGCGCACGGCCAGCCCTCGATCTATCAAGACGACGATCCAGCCATCCCAAACGAGACGAATCTGCTCTGCTTCGGCAGTCCCCGCTCACATCGGATCCTGCAGCAGGCCTGGGCCAGCCGGCCACCGCCTGTGCGTTGGCAGGAACGCGAACTGCTCCTGAATGAGCGCCGCTTTCTGCGCGACGACAGCGCGATCATCCTGTGTTGGCCTGATGCCCGCCAGCCCCACCGCTGCCTGGTGGCCATCGATGGCGCCAATGCCGCACGGCTGTTCCAGGAAGGCGCGCCATTACAGGGCCTACCAGACCTGAGCATCATCGACGGCCAGGACCGACTGACGCAGCGGATCTTTACGGTGGATTGGCGGTAACTGGTTCGTCGGAGGTGACCCGATCAAGCCAACGGCTTCGCGCTTGGACGCGCTCGCTCGCTTCGCCTGGTTCCACCCGAATTCGACCTCTGAGGGACCCGTCAAGGATGCCTCCTATTGGAGCAATGAGCGCCTGCCGACCTCAGAGTTTTAACTCGCCCTGAACCAAACCGAGACCCCCCACTTGCGCCAGCAGACCATGCAACACCATGCCTGCCCATGTTTCCTCGTCTGGCACTCTGCAGCTCCTTCCTCTTCTTGTTGGCCTGTTCCGGCGAACGTCCGGCTCTGAGCCAAGCCGAACAGGACGCGCTGGCCTATATCGAACGCACGCCGTACCTGGAGGTACGGTGGCTTGAGCGATTGGGCGACGACCAGCTGTTGATCACCACCCAGCAGGGCGAGCAGCAGGTGCGCTACCGCATCGACGGCCAGCGCCAGGTGGAACGGCCCGAGCAACGGGTCAGCCGGGTGCCGGATCGCGGTTTGCGCTATAACTATAACCATAGCAAACCCCGTGGTGGCTGGCAGACCGATCTCCGTCACTGAATTGAAGGAACCTTCCATGCAGATCCCGATCCTGTATTGCACCTCCGTTATCTGCGGCTTTTGCATGATGGCCCTTGAAATGATGGGTGGCCGTTTTTTGCAGCCAGTGTTCGGTACCGGCATCGATGTCTGGTGTGCGATCATTTCGGTGTTCATCCTGTCGCTCTCAGTGGGCTATGTCCTGGGTGGCCGCATCGCTGACCGTTTCCATACCAATCGCGCGCTGGCCTGGGTGATCTTGATCGCTGGCTGCTACTATCTGTTGCTGCCGATCTTCGCCCGCCCTGCCACCGATGCCTTTGGCGAGGCTATGCACGGCAGCACCGTCGGCAGCCTGGTCGCCGCACTTGTGCTGTTCCTACCGCCCTCTTTGCTACTGGGCTGCGTTTCGCCAATGCTGGTGAAGCTGGTATTCGATCTACCCGAACGTATCGGCCGCATTACCGGCACCCTGTACGCGATCGGTTCGGTAGGCAACGTGCTCGGCACCCTGACCGCCGTCTATGTGCTGCTGTGGCTGTTCAGCCTGAACGCCAACATGATCGGCATGGGGGTGATACTCTGCCTGACGGCGCTGCTGCATTTCTACAAGCCGATGACCTCGCGCTCCCCCGCCGTCGTCGAAGCCATGCAGCCAGCGGCCCTCGATACCATCGCTGAGGGCACAGCATGAGCCAGCGCATCATCGCCACGGCCCTGTTTGTGCTCTGTCTGATCCTGGGTCTGGCCCTGAAGCGGGATCCCTTCGTGGTGGAGGGCCACCGCTATCCGGCCGATCAAGCGGCGCTGGACCACCGCGACAGCCCCTACTCGCACGTCTCCTGGGTGGTCTCCAAAGATGGCAACTACGCCCAGCTGCGCTTTTTCGACAAGGTCGAAGGCGGGATCTGTCTGCACCCCAGCTGGCCGGAACTGCAGCAGATCGGCGGCTTGGAGCACCTGATCCCCGACAGCGATTGGACCTTCCAGCCAGAGCCCGGCCGAACCTGGCCGGATGGCCGACCGCATCCGGACATGGGCACGGTCTCCAATACCAAATATACCTGTCTCTATCCCTCAGCCGTGCTGCTGAACGAGCGGTTGCTGCGCCAAGCCGACGACGATCCACGCCAGGCCAGCCCCAATATTCTGGTCGTTGGCCTGGGCTCCGGCATCGGTATCAGCGTCTATGCGCACCATTTCCCGCAGGCGAGCATCACCGTGGTGGATATCGACCAGGCGGTGATCGATATGGTGCTGGATCACTACCCGCTGTTTCGTTGGCTGCAGCAACAGACCCTGCCGGATGGCCGGCCACGGCTGAAGGTGGCCACGGGCGATGCCCGGCAGTACATCACCTATCCGGAAATGCGCCAGGACGACGGCATGCAGTACGACATCGTGGTGCTGGATGCCTACACCTCCGGCTCCACCATTCCTTCGCACCTGATGACGCGAGAATTCTACGCCGCCATCGACACGATCATGCCCGAGGACGGCATCATCCTCTCCAACATCATCAGCAGCTACGAAGCGGAAAAACGCTTCGTCATCGGCGGTGCCATCAAGGCAATGCAGGCCGCCGGCCTGACCGAGGTCTGGAATCTGCCGGTGGTCTATCCCCAGGAATATCCGCCACTGCAAGTGGACCAGGCCCGCAACAACGTGGTGTTGGCCAGCCGACAGCCCCTGAGCCCACGACAACGGCCGGCCGCCTGGCGCCGATTGCGTAACTACACGTTGTATCCAGAGCTGGACGCACGCCGCTACGAGAGCGAATTGCTCTATATCCGCGAGCATCGCAAGCCGACAACCAAACCGGAACAATTCAGCGCCGGTATCAAACTGGAAGCCGGTGAATTGCAGGACCGGGTCCGTCGTACCGCCCACGACCAGGCCGATCAGCAGTGGAAAGAAAATCTCCAGGTGCTGCGCAAAGACAGCCGCAAACCCTTCGTCACGGTGCGCGACGACGAGACCACGGTCCTGCTGGATGATCCCCAATTGATCGACCAGGTCCGCCAAGCCGTGGCCCAGGCCTACGGCAAACGCCTTCCCTTGGGCTGGAAGGGCCTGCAAGGGCGCCTGGAGCTGCTGTACGAACACCGGGATTGGGTCCTGTTCAGCCGGCGATGCTGGCAACGCGCTATTGCCGCTGCCGAACGGAGCGAAGCCGGTCAGTACCGCCATGATGGTCACATCTTGTCCACCAGCACCATCGCCAACGCCCCCCTGTATACCGACGCCCAACCCAACGCCGACATCTATAACAACCGCTGAAGGAAGCGTGCTGCTGAGCGCCTGTTTGAAAAATCGCGCGCTTACCGCCCGCCCGCGAAGCCCGAACAAAATCGACCTTTGATGGACCCGTCAACCAACCATGGCCACCGTCACCGTTGTTACCGGCAACCCCCTCCTGGATCACCTGGCCGCGGTCGACCTGCAAGCGGGTCGAATCAACCGCTGTGACGGCTTCCAGGTGGTGGCCGGCGGCAAGGGTCTGAATGTCGGCCGAGTGCTGGTCCGACACGGCCACCGAGTCAATGCCTGCGGCTTCGCAGGCGGCAACAGCGGTGAACAGTTCCGCGCCATTGTCGCCGCCGAGGGCCAGCAGGTCCATCTGACCGAAACCGCCGCGCCCTTACGGGTCGGCTTCCTGGCCCGTACTTGCGCCGACGCCGGCCCCACCGGCCTGCTGCAGAACGGCTTCTTGATCACCGAAGCCGAATGCCAGGCCTGCCTGAAGCAGGTGGGCCACCTGTTGCCCAACAGCGATTTGGTCATCTGCAGTGGATCGGTGGCGCATCCGACAGCCGATGGCCTGTATGCATCGATCTGCAGCATTTGCGCGGAAGCAGGCGTACCCTGCTGGGTCGACAGCTACGGTGCGCCCATGCGCGTCGCCCTGGCCGGTCCACATCCGCCGGTCCTGGTCAAACCCAATCGTCAGGAGCTGGACCAGGACAGCGCCTGGGACCGAGCAGCCGAACTGCATATCTCCGATGGTGCCGCGGCCCTGGAAATCCGCACACCAAGCGGGCGCTGGCAGGTACAACCGCCGCCAGTGCCAACGGTCAATCCGGTGGGCAGTGGCGACAGCTACGTGGCCGCGTTGGCGCACGCCCGACTCAGCGGCATGGCCAGCTCCGCACAGTGGTCCTATGCGGCAGCGGCTGGCGCTCTGAACGCCAGCCGCATGTCGGTGGCCGACTTTTCGCCGCAGGAACTCCCCCCACTGGCGGAAACAGTGTTGGTCACAGAAGCTAAATAGGCTTTGCCGATAGTCTTGCCGCTGGCAGAATAACGATAGTCTGAACTGAGGATGGGATAATGAGCAAGCAGCTGGAATCCGCTGAAATCGGCCCCGAAGATGTCCTGTTACACCAGGATCAGTCCGGCGAAAACCGGTACTGCATGATTTTGCGCCGCGAAGCGGCCGTCAGTGTGGTGGTCATCCACGGTTCCATGCTCCGCGCCGTACCCAAATCGGTCGTGTCTGGCATTGAAAACATCCTGACCGATGCCCCACGCGGGGTACTGATCGACCTGAGCACCTGCAAGTACATGTGTTCCTCCGCTCTCAGCTACCTGGTCCGCTTCCACGACCGTGCCAGCAACGTTCAGAAGAAGGTGGTCCTGGTAGGAGCGCAGCAACGCGTGCGCGATGTCTTGGAGTTGTTGGGCCTGCACCGTCTGTTCGAGGTGGTGCACAACCTGGACGAGGCACGAAGCAAACTCGCCTCCTGACCTGGCGAGAATCGTCGCCATGAGGTAGACTCCCGTTGAGGCGGCGATGGCAGACGACGACACCCTGCATCCGGACGAATTGACTGACCTGTTTCAGAACGTCCGCTATGAGAGCCCGGAATCCGATAGCCGCTACGTCATGCATCTGGAGCATCGTCGGAGCATGGTCTTCCTGGTGATCACCGGAATCGTCCTGCAGGCGACACCAGAAGAATTCATCACACGGGTGGAAGGCATTCTCAAACGCCTCAAACAAGCCGCCCTGGTCATTGACCTACGTACCTGCGAATACCTCAGCTCCTCCGCCCTGGGCTATTTGATCCGTTTCTTTGACAGCGCCATCCACGGCCGCTCCCAGATCGTGCTACTGCAACCCAAACCGAAGATCACCAACGTGATCCGATTGCTGGGCTTTGATCAAATGTTCCTGACCATCGACGACGAGGACACCGCCTACGCCTTCTTCAAGCAGCAGGGCCTGCTGTCGTGAGGATCAGGATTGGCTATCGGCGGTCAGGCCTACCATGCCAAGCATGGAACTGGTCGCCTGCCGTATCCAACGCCTGATCGTCGACGAGCGCAACGATCGCCACATCATCACCCTGCGGCCATGCGATACCGAGGACGACCGGCGCTTGATGATGATCATCGGCCCCTTTGAAGCCATGGCCATCGACCGCGCCCTGCGGCAGGAGCCGTTTCCCCGGCCGCTGACCCATGACCTGCTGCTCAGCGTCCTGGAGGCGAATTACGCCGAACTGCGTGCCGTCGAGATCCGGCACTCCGAAGATGCCACCTATTTCGCCGAACTGGTCCTGACCCGAGCCGACCAGGAGGAGCGCCGCATCGACTGCCGCCCCTCAGATGGTTTGGCGCTCTGGGCAAGGCTGCCAGAAACTCTGCTGCTGATCAATTCGGAGTTGCTGGAAGAAACGTAGCGGCTCGTCCCTACCGCTTTAAACCAAACAGCTTGGCGGTGAGACGACCAATCAGGCTGCGACGACCCTTGTTGAGCCGACCGTCAACCCAGGTGCAGGCATCGCGGAACTTGGCCAAGTCGATGACTTTGCTGAAGCCGTCTTCGTGGATCAGCTTGTTGCGCACCGTAGCGATGAAACGCAGGCGTTTGATCAGCTCCGCCGGCAGCCGCTGCTGGACGCGGTCGAGCTTCTCGTGCAAACCCCGGCCCTGGGCACCATGCTGCTGCTCCAACAGGCTTTCGTAGCGCTTGGTCTTCTTGATCTGGAGGATGCACAAAAACTTCGCGAGTTCGATACACACGACAGCAAAGCGGATGATGATGACTGATCGCTGATTTTGCCGAGCACTCAGATGTGCAAGCAGGCTGCCCTACGAATCCTCCCTGGTCCCGGGCTTGTCCACCACCGACAGGCTCTGGGTCTCTAAACGGCGATCCTGAGCCAGAACCTCGACCAGCAGTGGCTCCAAGGCGGCGATGGTGGCGTCTTCATCACAGATCACATGCTGCACGCCGGCTTGGGTGAGCACCGGAATCTGAGCACGATAGGGGCAACGAGCGATGATCGGCAATCGCGGATCCAATTTACGGATACGATCGGCGACCAGGGCCGAGGTGTCGGCAATGGGGAAACTCAGGACCACCACGCGTGGTCGGGCACCAATTTTAGGCAACCAACTTTCCAAGTCTTCAATCCCGGCTTGCAAACAGGTAATGCGCGCCGTGCGCTCCCAGGGCGCCAATAATTTTGGATTGCGATCGACCAGAAATAATTCGTGACCAGTTTCATGCAGAGCACTGACCACGGTGTTGCCCACGGGACCCAAGCCGGCAATCACGATCTTCTGCGATCGACCGACAATGCGTTCCAGCGGTGAACGTGGCAGCAGCGGAACGGCGATGGCGATCAACAAGGGAGTCAAAGCCAAGGACAGACAGGCCACCGCCACGATCAGGTGATAATCATCGCTCGCAATGGGACCGTCCCCCCCTTGGTAGCCAGCCGCCGCCAGCACGAAGCTGAACTCACCAATCTGACCGACAATCAGACCGCAACCAATGGCCGCCGGCCACGTCAGACCGCTCAGACGGAGCGCCTGGGCTGCCAAGACCGCCTTCAGAACTACCGAGACCAGCAGCGCGCCGATCACCGTCGGCAGATGATTCAGCACGAAGCCGGCATCGAACTGCATGCCGATGGAAATGAAGAAAACAATCGCCAGCAGACCTTCAAAGGGTCGGATGCTGGTTTCCACCGCATGCCGATGCTCGTCCGAGCCCATGGCCAGACCCGCGCAAAAAGCACCCGCCGCTGCGCCAATCCCAAAGAAATCGCTGAGCCAGGCAGCGCCAAGGGCCACGGTAATGCTGAAGGCAATCTCCAATTCCGGCAGCCCGGCGGCCAGAATGCGCGAGAGCAGCGAGGCGCCCAGAAAACGACGCAGCAGCAGGGTACCAACGCCGATCACCACCAAGCCAATCACCTGGCTGCCCAAGCCCGGCCCCTCCGACCCCGACAATACGAGCGCCAAGATGACCAGCAGGATGGGGAGACAGATGTCCTGGGTCAGCAGGAGACCGATCACGGTCTGACCTTCGTTGCGATGCCGGAGCCCACGTTCCTCCAGAGCCCGCAACACCACCAGGGTCGAACTCAGGCCCAAGCAACAGCCGATGGCAAAGGCCGCGGTCCAGTCCAGGCCCAAGGCGGCGAGTACCAGAGTCGCGGCACCAATGGTGCCGCCCAATTGCCCCAAGGCGGCAATAATGATCTGCTTCAAGCGACGCCGCATGGCGACCAGGTCCATCTCCAGACCGATCGCAAACAGCAGCAGGGAAGCGCCCAATTCCGCCAGAATATGGACATCGTCTGGCTTCACAAAGCCACGGGCCACCGCTCCCGCTCCCAAGTAAGCGACCAAGGTGCTCAGACCCAGACGTCGCGCCACCAGAGCCATGGGCATGCCCAACACCATCAACAGGAGCAGATCCTCAAGCAACTCGTTGTGCATACTGTAATTGGGAAGGGATACCAGCCGCTGGCAAGTGGTCATCGTTGCAGACTCGCTTGGCAATCAGTGGCAATCAGTGGCAATCAGGGCCACGCAACGCTCGCCCCAGGAAGCACTTCAGCATTCCTTGCCTCCTCTCCACCTGGGTCATTTTGCCAGAAATCGATGAGCAACCTGCTGGTGCGACCCAGAAGGAGAGATGGTCCATCTCTTCGCGAGTTTGGCCTGGCCCTGGCTTGGCAACGCGTGGTTTCCCTCCATAACGCCCACCCATGCACTGGTGGTACCTCCCCGTCCTGAGCGGCGTCGGCGTCCTGGCCGGCATTCTGAATGTGCTCGCTGGTGGCGGTTCACTACTGAGCCTGCCAGCCCTGGTCCTGCTGGGCGTGCCCGAGGGCATTGCCAACGGCAGCAACCGGGTCGCCATCCTGGCACAAAACCTGGCCGCCGTCAGCGGCTTCAAACGCCAGGGTTGGAGCCATTGGCGGCTGAGCAGCAGCCTGGCTCTGGTCGCCGTACCCGGTGCCGGTCTGGGCGCCTGGTGCGCCAGCCGACTGAGCGATCAGGATACGCGCTGGCTGTTCATGGCGGTCATGCTACTGGTGCTCGTGCAGAGCCTGTGGCCACGACAAGCACGCGACCGCTCCGACCCCGCCAATGCTGACGCCAAGCGGCCGGTGCTGGCGCATCTGGCCATGCTGGGCGTCGGCTTCTACGGCGGCCTGATCCAAGCGGGCGTCGGCTTCCTGCTGATGGCTGCTCTGGCCCCGGCCCTGGGCCGCAGCCTGGTGCATGTCAACATGCACAAGGTTTTCATCGTCGGCATCTACACCCTGCTGGCCCTGGCGGTGTTCATCTGGCAGGACCAGATCTGGTGGAGCGTCGGCATCGCCCTGGCAGTGGGCAACGCCGCCGGCGGCTGGATCGGCTCGCATCTGGCCGTGACAAAAGGCGATGCCTGGATCCGACGCGTCTATCAAGGCGCCTTACTGGTGTTCCTGCTGCTGTTGCTTGTTCGCTCTTAGCACCTCACAGACTTATAGCCGCGCAAAATAACGAGTTAATAAATGAGCGCGGCTGTAAGTCCGTGAGGTGCAGGGAGTTCGGGGGACGCAGTCCCCTGATGAAAAAAGCCGAAAGCCAGGCTCCGACCGGTAGAATCAACCCTTTTGGGTTCCGGGCGGAGCCTGGCTTGTACAGTCACCACTCGTTCCAGCGGGGCGCGGGGTCAGAATTCGAGCATGAGCCAAGCCCTCCTCGTCGTCGATCACGGCAGTCGCCGCAGCCAGGCCAACCAGCAACTGGCAACCATCGTCCAGCTGCTGCGAGAACTGCGACCGCAACAGCTCATCGCCCTGGCGCACATGGAAATCGCCGCTCCCAGCATTCCGCAGGCGATTGAGTCGCTGATCAGCGAAGGCGCCCGCGAACTGGTCGTCCTGCCCTATTTCCTATCGGATGGTCGGCATTGTCGTGAGGACATCCCTCGCCTGGTCGGCGAAGCCATCGCTGCACATGGCAACATGCCCTGGCGCATCGGGCGGGCCCTGGGGCCGCACCGGCGCCTGGCCGAGCTCCTACTGGAGCAAGCCGACCTGGCTGCCACCCTGCAGTCATGATCCAAAACCACCTCCAGACCATCCACGACTGGCTCGATGCCGGTGCCCAAGCTCCCCTCCCACAGCCAGTACAAAGCGCCATACGCTTGGTCACCCAAGCCGCCGATGATCCCGACCATCCCGAACCCGGCTTGGCCGCTCTCTTCGGTAGCGTGGTGGAACGCATCAACGACCAATTGGATCCCCAGCTGCGGCCGGCTTACGGCCAGTTGTTTGCCCAGGCGATCTGGTACTGCTGTCAGCAGCACACCGATCTCCGCCAGGCCTTGCAACACTGGGACATCCACTCGGAGGATGATCTCCTGGCGCGCTGGCAGCAAGCTCGTGCTCTGCGCCCGGCCCCAGAAAGCGTCAACCGTATTGTCATACTCAGCCGAGTCACCATCGGCGCAGATATCGCCCTGACGACGGTCCTGCTGAGCCGTTTACGCCAAGCCTATCCCGATGCCGAACTCATTCTGATCGGTAACGCGAAACTACAGGGCCTACTTGGTGGCATGTCGAATCTGCACATAGAAGCCTTGCGCTATGCCCGACACGGTCGACTGTCTGACCGTTTGCGTAGCTGGTTTCCGCTGCGACAACAAATTGCGAACTTGCAACCAGACCTCGTCGTGAGTCCTGACAGCCGTCTTGATCAACTTGGCCTGCTGCCGATCTGTCCGGTTGAACGCTACCGCTTGTGGGAAAGCCTTCAGGAAAACACGGCCGCACCGCAGAGCCTGGGTCTGTTATTGGACCGCTGGTGCCAACAAATCCTTCCAGACAGCATCGATACTCCCAGCTGGCCCAGCCTGGCCTTTGATACTCCAAGCAAACAAAGTGCTGCCTGTCTGCGTGCCGCTTTCGGCCCGCGGCATATGGCTGCAGTCAAATTAGACCACGGCGGCAATCCAGCCAAGAGTCTGCCGCGCAAAGCTGAACTCAAAATCCTCCAGGTCTTACGTCAACGTGGCTGGCGTCTACTGATCGACCGTGGTTTTGGCGCGGACGAACTGGAAAATTCCGATCAGCTCCTGGCAGAGGCCGGCCTGGAAGCGGTCGATATCGATGACAGCGGCAAACACCTCGACCAAGCCGTGGACCAACTGCAACCAGGACAACTCGCCGATGCCGACATCATCCGTTTCCACGGCTCCATCGCCGGCTGGGCCGCCGCCTTATCGGCCTGCGAGCTGGCGATCAGCTACGACTCGGTCGGCCAGCACCTGGCCGCAGCCCTAGGCGTACCGGTCATTGTCCCCTTCACCGGCTACAGCGATCCATCCTTTCCCATTGCTTGGCAACCCCGCGGTCGAGCGCCCGGTCAGATCATTACGCTGAGCGCGGAAGAAAAAAACGACCCAGCGACATGGCAACGGATCACCGCTGCCATCCCAGCTGCAGGATCGGGTCTGGCCCTGGGGCGGAATCCAGCATACTGACACGGTATGTTCATACTATATATGGGAGCACCGGTCGCCAAATTCGAAGCGGCAAGCGTGGCAGCATTCCGGCCGACTGCGCGGCCATTCTTGATCGATTGCACTGCGATCACGACGAATGGCTGCAAACCATGAGCACACCGCAAAGCCTACTGGGAGCGGTACTCGGACAGGCCGATGCACGGCAAAAGGAAATTCGACGACGATGCCGGAAGTGGTTTCAGGTTCGCTGTCCCCTGTTTGCCTGACACGCTGATCCGATGCGCCGGCAGATTCGCCGGGTCCCTATGCCAATTATGATCGAACAGGGTACCACCTCCTGATCGGAAGCCCTGATGCTGATGCGTACGCGTGTCGTCGGTTCGGTATTCAATCAGCAAAACTTCGTACTGGCTGGAGATGGAAACATAACCCCATGAACAGAATAGGTGAGAGGAGAAAACTCAGAGACCTATATATTACGCCTGTCCCTTTATACGGTGTATACGGGTGAGCGGGAAATCAGTCCTTTTCCTTGCCCACCGCGATCAAGCCACGTTCCGTAAACAGCTTGAAATAATACAAGACCACCCCGCGAGCTTCGAAAAAGCTCAGCATGTGCTCGGCCATGATCAGATCGATCACCTGCTCCACGCGACGTTCGCCATCGATCGCTTCAATAATCTGCAAACCAACCCCCTCCACCTGCACCCGGCGACGATCACTGGCCTTCAACCATTTGGCCAGGCGTTCTTTCGAGCCTTTCTGATACCGCAGCTCTATTTCAAAAACCGCATACACCCCGTCCTGACCGTCGGTCCGGTTCGCACGGACGTTGCGCAGTGGCACCAGATCCATCAGGTCCTGGGCCGATTCCACTGGCAAGAATTCCTGTGGCTTACGGTAGAACATGGTCGAATTCCAACCTTTTAGCGCGTTTCGGTCCCACCTGCTCGATGGCATGCATACGCTTGACCGGTCGATCGTACCAGAGCAGGGCCTCACCACGCCACCAGCGGCCCGTCAGTTTCTCCAGAGCGTATTGGCCGCGCTGCTCGATGGTCAATCGCACCGCCTCGTGGCCTTGCCAGGTGGTATCCTCGCGAACATAGACCTTACGCCCCAACCGTTTCTGCAGTCTCCCGTAAAAACTGAACAAGTCGTGATTCAGCAATAGGGTTTCCGGCAGGCCAAATCGGCGACGATGCAGATGCACGTGCTTCGGCCCTTCGAAGGCGATGTGGACGTTGGCCGGGATCGCTTCGATTTCCACCGGCTCCCAATCGGCCGGCAGATTGGCCGTGATACCCAAGAGGCGCCAATGTCGCTGATCACCATCGTTGCGCTGGAAGGATTCCGCCATCGGTTGCAGAATCTGCTCCAGCTTGCCGCTGCAATAATCCAGGCAGAGCCAATGCAGCAGGATTTTGCGGTCAGGGAGATACCGGAACAGATGGCACGGATCACCGGGGGCATCCCAGGCCAAGATGAAGTCGCCGAACTCCTGGATATCCAAGCGTGAGAATTGTGCCACCCGATCGGGCGCTTGCCGCTGCAACCAGTCCTTGTGCGCCGCTTCGGCGGTCCGCTTCAGATCCACCATCTGTTTGACCCGACGCCAGGCATAAATCCCCTGCAGGCCATGGCGGGAATGGAATTCCAACTCACCACGTTCGGTCCAATTCTTGTACCGGACACATTCCCAATCAGCAGGAACACGACCGTGCCACCACCACCAACCGATCTCCTGGTCCACAGCCCGTGGCTGCTGCATTACAGCTCCTCACCGCCAACGCTGCCAACCTTGATATCCAAATCGGACACGTTGTCGATGCGGTCAACCTCGCCGGCCTTGATCCAGATGATACGGTCGGAAGTCCGCAGCATTTTGTGATCGTGGGTGGCCGAGACCACGGTCACGCCAGTATCGACCGAAAGCTTCCTGAAGATCTCGATACAGGCGGCACCGGTTTTGGAGTCCAGGTTGGCGGTCGGCTCGTCGGCAAGCAAGATGCTGGGGTCGTTGGCCAGAGCACGGGCAATGGCAACCCGCTGCTGCTGACCGCCAGAAAGCTCCAGCGGCCGGTGCGTGATGCGATCACCCAGACCGACGTATTCCAGCACATCGGTCGCCCGCTTGGTAGCAAACTCCTCGTCGTGACCGAGAAAGGTGATCGGCAGCTTGACGTTATCCAAGGCGGTCAGGGACTGAATCAGGTTGTAGCTCTGGAAAACGTAGCCGATGTGCTTGCAGCGGAAATACGACAATTGCGATGGCGTCAAATCCGGCAGCGACACCGCACCCACCATAACCTCGCCGCCTGATGGCCGGTCCAGGGCGCCAATCATGTTGAACAGGGTCGACTTACCCGAACCCGACGGACCCATAATCGACACGTATTCGCCGCGGAAGATATCCAAATGAATATTACGCAGCGCGTAGACCTCCTCATCACCCAAGCGGTAGATCTTATTGACCCCACGAACCGAGATCAGGGTATTCTGGTCAGTCATAGCACCCTCCCCGATCAGTACGGCAATGTACTGATCGACCCCTTCAAGAACACGATGCCGATACACAACATGCCGATCAGGCCGTAACCGCAGAAAAATCCGGCACTGATCACCGAGATGTGCTTCTTCCATTCCGGTCCGAATTTCGGCTCAAACACCACTTTGCCCAGCAGCGCACCGATGAATTGGACGGAGATGAAATAGATCGGCGCCCCCGACAGGCCCTTGACCATGCCGTAGAAAATCATCACCGGCGCCTGCAACAGGGTCAGCGTGCCAAAGAGCACTCCACCAGCACCGACACCGATGCCGATCTTGGTGAGGGACAGGGCCTGGTCGAACTGACTGAACTCACCCAAGGTCGCACTCCACAGCAGACAGGCGTTCTTGGCCTCGAATTCCCAAACCTCCATGGTGTAAGGGTAGTTGGGCCCCGGAATGGGCGCCAAACTCCAGATGAAGCTCGAAAAACCGATGGTGGCGAGCAGGATGATCGGAAACAGCAAGGCCTCGGTCAGCCAGATGGAGTGGAAATTGGTGCCGGTCAATTCCGCCTGACGATAGGCAACGGTATGGATGCCGTAATTGGCCTTGGGAATAGGCAGGAACCAGATCGCCACGCCTTCATAGCCGGACAGGAGGAAGGACATCTCTCGAATGAAGGGGATTTCAATCACCTGACCAGCCAAGCCCTCCAAACGAGCGGTCACGTAGGAGATGATCGGCGTATACAAAAAGGCGTAGAACAACAGCACCATCATGATGCCGAAATGCCATTCGATCAGATAACCCGATACAGCCACAATCAGAACGCTGGTGCCGAAATAACAGAGCAGAATCCAGAAGGTGGGAATATCGCCACGGCCTTCGGGAATCACCACCCTATCCTCGGGTGCATCGGTCGCCATGCTGCGCTTGCGCCGGAAGGCCGATGAAATGCCGATATAGGCCACCACCAGACTGATACCGATGGTGAAGCTGAAATAGAAGTCGACGTTGTTGGCGAACTGGGTTTCCACCAGGCTCATACCCGGCTGCCAGGTATTGCCGAGAATCGGCATGTTGTCGATGGTCACACCCTGGTCACCCAGCCAATACAGGAAAGGATTGACGAACACCAGGGCCATGGCGCCAAGAAAGGACCCCAGCACCGCCCAGAAAGGCATCACCATGCCGAACATCAACTGACCGAAATCGAAACTGATTCCCAAGACCGCCGCTGGCAAGATATCCTCAATGTAGGGATTGAGATCGATGAAGGGCATCGGGAAAATCGAATAAGTCTGATTCAACAGCGGTCCGGACAGGGTCGGAATCGCCAGATACAACAGACCGCCGACCATACCGATGGCACCGCCAATGGCGAACAAGCGCCAACGCAGGCTGTGTTCGCCCACCTTCTGTTCCTGATCCTCGGCCAGCGCCATAATGCCCTGGGCACCCACCGGCGCCATGGGGAAGGGCAGACGTTCCACATCGGAGGCCTGTCTAAACAAACCGTAGCTGACCACCGCATGGTCCAGCTTGGTCATAAACATACGGAAGGCATACAAGGCAAGGAACGGCAGCCACGCCCAAGAGAAGAAACTCCGATCTTGATAGGCAGTGACATCGTTGGGATCAGGAGCAATCCAGCTGTGATCACCAAACAGATTGGTCAATCCCGCCGACACCGCCGCTTCCGATGAAACCACAAACTGCCGGAATAAGGGCGTGCCATGCACGTGCTGGGCGACAATCGCACCCGACAGATAAAACAGGATGAAGATCTCAGCCCGCGACAACATTTTGTTGGCACGCTTGGCGATCTCTATGAACAGGATCACCGTCACCCACTGCGCCGCCGGTCCAATACCCATGCCGGCCATCAGTTCCATGTACAGCGCACCCGGAATCATCACCAGGGCGAGGAACATGGCGCCGATGAAGGAGGACGCACGGAAACCCTTCTCGAAGGTCTTGGGGACCTCCATGATCTGGCGGAACTGCTCCAGTTCCTTGTCCTTATGGAATGCACTCATTTTTCGCTATCCATTTTTTGCGTGGTTTCGTCGATCAGGTAGGCCCGAGAGACATGACTGGCATCGTCGGCCTCGTGCACGGTCTGGCTGCAATAATGTGCCACGGTCTCGGCCGGCAGGGAACGCCAAAGCAGGAACTGTTTGCGCAAGTCGGCGATGAAATGCCGGCTGCTGCGTTGCCAGGCAGCTGGCGAACCGTTTTCCAGCTCCAGATCCACCAACACCTCCTTGATGCCCTCGATATCCGAGTCTCGCGAGGATAAGCGGAAGCGCTGGAAAATACCCAGGTCGAAGGGCGCCAGGGAGACCTCGGCCTCCAAGGCGTAGTTGCCATGACCCAATTTCGGATGATCCGGCAGATGACGTATCCGGATTTCCGAGGCGGCAAAGCTGCCAAGCGAAGCGTCACCATGGTTGGCGAAATGCTCATGAATGAAACTGAGGATACCCACCATGTCTCCGGCGGAGACCGTGAAGGGAAACAGAAAGTGCAGTCGGCGGCCATCGGGCTTGGGCATCTTCCATTTTCGAGCCACGCCCGGATTGGCCGATTTGCCTGCCTGGATCGCCGGATAGATGGTGGACAGGATCACCGTCGCCATCACCAGCAGGATCGTGTAGGTGGAGCTGAGGCTGGAGAAATTCATCTCCGGTGCCTGGAACCAGCCGTAGGCGGCAAACATCTTCAGGACCCAAGCCACCACCTGACTGAACAGATACCCGCCGACGCCACCGACCACGGCATAAACTGAACTTTCCGCGAAGAACAGCGCGGCGACATTGGGCGGCGCCAGCCCCAGTGCCGAGAAGGTGAATATCTCGCGCTCGCGATCGACGATCGACCCCAGCAAGGAGGAGAATATGATCAGGCCACCAAGCAGCAACGGCACCAGCACCTCATCGAAACCGGACCCCTTGAAGGCCTCGGTGAAGAACATGCCGGTGGCACCGTGACCGCTCTTCACATAAACCGGATCAAGCAACAAAGTTGACAATAGACGGCCGTCAGCCTCCAGGTCCTGATCGCCGTTGGGGTACAGCATCAAAGCGTTGGTCAGACCAAGGTCCACATCCAGCAATTGCAGGTCCTGATACCGGACGATGGCACATTCCGCTGGCGACGACCACTGGAAGCTGCCGACATCGATCTTCTGCAAACTGTCGCTGGTGTTGGCACCGGCCGTCTGCTTGTTCTGCCGCAGGATGGCCCGGAAATCCGGCGGCACCATGCGTGCCCCACCCATGTAGGACTGGCCTTGCAATTGAGTCACCGAGAACGAGCCGGCATAGGTGAAGGTGATACCGCGCAGCGACACCGCATCACCCTCCTGCAGTCCCAGACGATCGGCCAGGAAGGTGGCCAGGTAGATCGGTCGTGCCCCAGCCGGCAGATCCGGGCGCCAGTCGGCCAATAGTTTTCGCAGCCGTGGATTGGCGTCGGCCTCGGCGGGATCGAAGCCCAGCACCGCTCGCAAGGGCACCGAGGCGCCGGTCTCCTCCTGGGTCAGGGCCAACTCCAGGAAATCATTCGACGAGAAGGTGGGATCGAAAAACAGGGCACTGCGCCGATAGGACTCGTAACGGCCATCCATCTCGCGTTCCACCGCTTCCAGCAGATGGTCGGGAATGCGCAACATGGTGGAACGACGGAATTCGATGCGATCGGCTCCATCGCCCTGGCCCAAATAGCTCTCGACCACGCCGACCGAGGACGAGAAGGAGGCGAAAACCAGGATGGTGAAGGTCAATAGCACCACCGTGGCCGCGGTCAGAAAGGTCTTCAGCGGCCGATTACGCATACCGGAGATACCAATAAACACCGAAGCCATGGCCGTGGAGCTGTTGCTCTCGACATCGTGGCTCTTGGAGGCCAGCCCCTGCAGGGCCATCACCTCGACTTTGAACTTGCCCATCACCACGTAGATCACCGAAGCGCTCATCATGATGATGACAAAGGCCAGGAAGATGGCGATGGGCGTGGCCGCCAGGCTGAAAGCCGGATGCAGCAGATACAACAGCACAAATGTACCCACGAAGACCACTCCGAAGCCAGCGATCTGGCGATAGATGCTGACCGCACCGATCACCAGGCGTTCAATGGCGAAGGCGAATGGGATCGAGAGCAACAGCAGAATGACCACTGCCTTGACCATATCGTCAGCCACCTGCCGTACCGGTTCGTAGGCACGGTATTCGTGGGTCAGGGCAATCAGCTTCTTGCTGTCCTGCTGCGACCACAAGCCGCTGGCAGCGGCAGCAGCGGCCTGATCGCGATAATCCCCAGCGGTGGCGTGCAGCGTTTCGGCGGCATCGTTGATGATGTTCTTCTCCCGCAGCACCTCCAAACGCTGTTCGTTGAGCATCGACAGATCCCGGGTCGCCTGAGCCGTGGTATCGAGTCGCACCAGATCAGCCGCCGCATTGCTGAGCCCCCGAAACACTGGCTCGCTGGTTCCTTTGATGAGATCCGTCTTGATCTGGGTGCCCAGCAGAATCAGGCCATCGGAGACATGCTTCCAGGTGGCATCCGCCTGGCTCATGTGCAGATGACCGTTGTTGACGTTGATGCTGCCCGTATCCAGTTTGGGCGAGAACCGAGCATTGGTCGCCCCCACCAGAAACTGGGGATTGATCATCATGTCGTATTCGCCGGGAACGAAACTTGGCTCGAAATAGCCGCCATGACCATAGTGCAGCTGCACCTTGGTCGACTGGCCGGAAATATGGCTCGGGCTCCGATATTCGATGTGGCCGTGCTCATCATAGGCAATGGCCCGAGTATTGCGCTGTTGCAAACGACCGCTGATATTCGGGTCGAAAATGAAGCCGAAACTGTTGACCCGGGTCAAGGTGCCGGTCAGGTAGCCCGGCAGGCTCATACGATGACCAGAATTACCGGAATCCATTACCGCCAGGGCACCGCGCGCCGGCCCGGCGATATCGCTTCCTCCTTTGACATAATATTGAAACAACAAACCGTTTCGTTCGCCGCCGGCATCGTGCCGATACACCGCGCGATCGCCGAAACGGGCCCGACGACTGCGATACCCCAGGGACAGGTCGGCATGATTGCAGGCCACGCCAAGCACCGTCGTCATCTGTGGCAGCAGCGACCGCAGGTCGGTGTGGCTGCGCACCGGCAACTCATCCAATTCGTAGCCGCCGACCGAGCAGAGACTATAGGCGTTGACCCCTGCCGCCTGCGCCGCAGTAGCCGGATTGCTGCGCAGCATTGGCGCGCAGTAGCTGTCGGGCCGCACGCTCAATTCGCAGGCGGCACGATGCAGGGCAGCGGCGGCCCATTGGTTCTGGTAGACCTGATCGTACAGACGGCGCCAGGTGATCAGATGGCGACGGAAAGCCCCGATATTGAACTGGCCACCGCCCCCATCGACCAAACCGTGCGACAATAACGGACCACTGAGATTGAACAGCCACGGCCGTTCCGCCGAGGTGAAATCCAGGTGATAATGGCAGATGGGCACTGCATGCCGGACCTGCCGCATCAACGCACGCGTACTCTGGACATGCTCGGCCAAGCGCCGGGACTCGGCGATGGAGTCCTGCAGGGCCTGGTGGGCATACTGGACCAGACGCTCGAAATATTCCTCGTCGCTGATCTTCCGAACAATGATCTGCCGGTTCATGTCGTTCCAGCGGCGTTTGACCAGCTTTTGACCGGTTTCGCCGTCCTCACCTGCGATATGCCGATCGATGCGGTCCATCTCGGCCTGCAAGACGACCAGTCTTGCTTCCAAATCCTGCCGTTCGTCCGGCAGCATGCGGTCACCGCGTGCCTTGATCGCCCGCTCGACCTCCAAAATGTCGTTCTGGATCCGTTTGCGCTCGCGATAGGCGAGGGAGATCTCATAATTGATCTCGTTGCGTTTGTCCTCGACCGACCGGCGCAAAAGCCGGATCACGTCGAAATAACCAGAATAACCGCTGTCCTTGATGAAATCCGTTTGGCCCAGGAAGTCGATATGCCTGCCGGACTCCTCGGCATCGGCCAGGTAATCGCGGATCAGGCGCGCCGGCTCGTCCTGCATGTCGTCGAAAACCACCGGGTCGTCGGGGATCTGATCGAAACCGTAGTACAGATGCCGCATACCCTCTTCTGCGGCCATGTGCGCACCGAGGAAGACCGCCAGCACATCGCGTTTGGTCCCCTGCCGTTTCAGATCGTGCAGCAATTGCGCCAACATCGCGACATTGGCCAATTGCCGCTGCTGCGGTGCCAGGCTGGGCACCAGACCGATGGTATCCAGGGTCGCCGACAGCACGACCATTTCCGGTTTGCTCTGATCAAAAACCGTGCCCTCGCCAGGCACATGCACCCATAGATTGGTCGCGACTCGATCCTCCCAGGCGCAATCGAGCCGCAGTGAGCCATCCTGCCGACGGTTGTCCAACAAGCCCAGGCGTTTGGCGACCGGCCGCTCCACGAACACCACTGGCGTCCCGTACGCCGGCTGTCCCCGCATAACCTCCGCCAAGCGGGTCTGCTGATTGCCCACCAGTACGATAGCCCTGGCACCGACGCGCATCGCCTCGGCCAAGCCACGGCTGCCGAGTTCCAACACCACGATATTATCCGCAACCGGCTTGCCGTCGAAATCTTTGCTCGCACCATCTCCGCAATACACCAGTTTGCCGGAGATCGTCTCACCGTGGGTATTGGGCAGATCACCAATGCGCGGCGGCACCCAGGCGTGTACTTCGCCAACCAGCTTGCCATCCACCTCGAACACACACTCGGTCGCCACCGGTACCAGGGTATCGAAGGTCTGTCGTTCGCTTTCAAGCCCAGCGTCCGACAAGGCCGCTTCCAGGACCTGCAGCGCCTGTTCGTAGGCCTCGGACCCCGGTTGCCGATGCGGCTGGTCGTGCAATTCCTGATAGATCCGATGGTAGATATCCTCGGCCGCACCGAGTCCCGCCAACGACCAGACCAGAGCCAGGACCATGACGATCAACCGGGTCAGGCCCATCGGTATCTTCACCGCAATGACATCCATACGATCTCGCGTCCTTCGTCCATCAGTGCTCATGACCACCCATACTCGCTTTCTCGAGCTTCACATCGCTGCTGAGTTCGACCCGGTCGATGGCCCCATCATTGACCCAGATCATGCGATCCGAGACCGCCAGCATATCCGGATCGTGCGTGGCGCAGATGATGGTGACACCGTCGTCCTTATTCAGACTGAAGAGCAGTTCGTGGATCTCATGCCCGGTCTTGAAATCCAGATTGGCTGTCGGCTCGTCGCAGAGCAACAGGGATGGCGCGTTGGCCAGGGACCGAGCGATGGCGACACGTTGCTGCTGACCGCCAGACATCTCCTTGGGACGGTGGCTCCAGCGCTCGCCCAGGCCGACCCGTTCCAACAACTGCATACCCCGCTTGCGAGCATCATCGGCATGCATGCCGCCAAACACCATCGGCAAGGTCACGTTGTCCAGGGCGGTCATCACCGAGTTGAGATTGTAGCTCTGGAAGACATAACCGATCTTGCGGCAGCGAAGATAGGCCAGTTCGTGCGCATTCAACTGCGCCATGTCCACCTCGTCGATGAACACGCGGCCAGCCGACGGTGAATCGAGTCCGCCCACCATATTGAAGAAGGTCGATTTGCCCGAACCCGACGGCCCCATGACGCAAACATATTCACCACGGTATATTTCCAACGACACGCCCTTGAGCGCGTGCGTGATGTCCGCGCCACGCTGATAGGTCTTTTTGACCCCATGCGCGCGCACCAACACATCTTTGCCTTGGGCATAGGCAACGGCATCGTAACTCATGAAACACCTGCCTCCGGGTTCATCTCGTTCGTGTCGATCATCAGCATCATTCCACCCGCATCGCTTCCATCGGTGCCATGCGCGAAGCGCTGTAGCTGGGATAGATCGAGGCCAGCATGGACAGCACCACACCGCTGACCAGGGACACCACGGCGCACAGCAGCACCGCGCCGAGCGGAAAATAATACAGTGGATAGGCGCCGTACAGCAACAGCAGTTTGCCGAAGGTCAGCAGGAAACCGATCAGCATACCCAGCACACCACCGGCCACACCCTGGATCGCGGCCTCGATCATGAACTGTTCGAGGATGAAGCCGTCGGTGGCGCCCAGACACTTCATGGTGGCGATTTCCCGGAAGCGCTCGGTGATCGCCATCAGCATGGCGTTGGCGATACCAACCATGCAGACCACGAAGGAGATCGCGAGCAGGAAGATCTGCCGACCGCTGAGCAAGCCGCTGTCGTCCTTGCTATCCAACACGACTGACAACTGCGTTTCCAATCTGGCGAGTCGCTGCTCGTAATCCAGCACCCGGGCGGCGGCGTGCAGCTGCTGGGCATCGTATTGCTGATCCAGCAATTCGATCATCCGAGAGTCGGTCAACTTGGTCAATTTCTCCTCGGTGCTGGCGCGATACTTGAACAGCCGCATCCAGTCCGATTGCGCTTGCGCTGTACCAAGCTGCTGTCGGATATCCTGGATGCGCAACTGGTGTGCCAGGTCCTCGCGCAGACGAGCCAGGTGCCGGGGCTGCGGCGAAAAACCCACGGCGGTGACCGCATTCTGCCAACGCTCGAATGCCGCATCGTCACTGGTAGCCAGCCATTCGCGCCGGGGCGTCTCGCCGGTCAGGGCCTCGGTCGCCACCGTCAACCTGCTGATGGCGTCGGACCAGGCCTGCACGAAGGCCTGCAGTTCGGTATAATAGGTATTCAGTTCATCCAGGAAGCTGCGCAGGGCGTCGCGACTACCAACCACCCGGACATCGGACATCAGGTCGATTTGTTCGACAAAGGCATCCCAGGCCTCGGGATCCACCAGGTGTTTCAGGATCGCGCGCTGCTGATGGCGGCCGACCAACGCGATCCGCTTGCCCGGCGACAGGTCGTAGAACCAACGCAGATAACGAGTTTCCTGCCAGCACCAGTTGGCCAGACGACGCATCCGGTCCTGCTCCCAATCGGCAACCGCCGCGGCCTCGGCCTGGGCTTGCTGGTCCTGATGCCGCCTGCCGAGGTAGTCGGCAACCTGCATGCCGTTCTTGCGGTTGTACAGGTGGCTCAGCAAATACGGTGCGCTCCGCTGCTCGGTAATCTCCTGGTCCACCCCCTTGCCGACGGCAACCAGGATGGCGTTTTCCGTCAAGGAGAACATGAAAAAGGCGACTGCCAGCAGAATCACCGACATGGTCAGGGTGGAGCGTAACAGGCGATGGGCAATGCCGGAACGGACCAGCTCGATTACCTTGCGGACCGACAGCTGGGCTTGATCGCGAACATCGATTTCACGTTTGTTCATGGTGTGACTCAAGCAATGAAGGTATTGTAGTATTCGGGAATTTCACCAGTCATCAGGTGATACAGACTGCCCATGCCGACACCAGTCATGCTGGCGAGCAGTTCGCCAACGATGATTCCGATAAACAGCGGCTTCAGGTCCTGATACACCCGGCCACCACCGAATCGGACGACCAGCTCCTTGGCGCCCCAGCCGATCAGAAAGCTGAGACTGCCAGCCTGCATGGGCCAGGTCCCCCAGACCAAGAACAGGACCGGATGCAGAGGGAAAGCTGAAAAACGCAACCGGCAGACGAAAAACACTGCAACCCCCAACATGCCCGCCAGGAAGAAGCCCAGGGCCCGCCGGTCCGGTTCGATATGCAACAATTTGCCCAGACCGCTGCTGGGATTGCGCTCCACCAACTGACCCTGCGCATCCCGATCCAGGACCATACGGCCCTCCGCAATCTCGCCCTCGAAATGGCCGGTCTGCACCAGATGGTCGAAGGCCAGGGTCGTTTGATCGAACACATCCTTGGGTGTACCCACCGAGGCATAGTGATCGACCTGTTCGCCTAGGGCACCGTTGCCGTAATATTGATGCATGCGGGCGCCAAAGCCCACCACTAGGCACACGGCAATGGCCACCACCGCGACCACACCGATCTTGCGTGGCAGCACGCCGGCTCGCTCGGAAACATGGAGGCTGTTGGCGACAAAAGGTGTCAGACTCTCACGCGTGTCCTGGACGATCAGCGAGCTGAGATAATACAGGATCACCACCGGCGCCGCGCCCATGGCGCTGAAACCGAAAATCTTGCCGAGGATGATGCCAGGATTCCACGCTGCCTGCATGTAGGGCATGCCCGTCTCGCAGATGACGCGCGAAAACACCAGCAGCATGCCCATGGTCAGCATGACGTAGAGCAGGGCGACCAGGTAGTCGATGTCGAACTGCCAGCACAGCAGCGCCCACAGCGCGACAAAGCCCGACAGGAAGACCCGCGCCGCCCAGGTGCCATCGACACTGATGCTGTCATCCGAACGATAGAAGCCAAAAGCCTTGCCCAGAACCCGACCGTAATAATGCCGACCGACGTACAGGATCACGAGCAGGTACATGACGTAGGATCCGGCACGCATCACCGGCACGTCCAGAGAACCGTTCATCTGCGTGCCGGAGCTGATGTAGAATTCGACCCCGACGATCAGCAACAGGATCTGCGACAGGCCAAGCGTCAGGGCCACCTCGGCCGAGACGAAATACGCCAAACCGAACAAAAGCGGGTAGAAACGAAAACTGTTCAGGCCCTGCAAACCGGCATTGGAGGCATGCGGCACCATGTGCCACATGAAGCCGAGTTCCGTCGACATCTGGATATCCGGCAGCCGTAAGGGGAAATAGAGGTGTGCGAAATGCGCCAATTCCAGGAACATGACCACCGCCACGCCCACCAGGAACAGACGCGATCGGAAAACGTCGGGCAGGGATTTGCTGTCGCTGCGTTGTAGCATACTCCAGCCCACCTGCGCCAGAGGATAGCTGAGCTGTTCGTTGCGCGACCACTGTCGATGCACCACCATCGCCATGGCGATCAGCGTGATGGCGAACACCGCCAACAGCGGCAGCCAATACAGCACCACCGGTATCCAGGCATCCCAGGGAATGACATCGTCGGGTCCCATACCGGAATAGAAATTGGTATACACCTTCTCGTAGTCGTGGATCTGATCGACGACAAATTCACCCTGATCGGCCACCGACACCTGCACGCCAACGCGCTGAACCGCATCGATCGGCACTTCGCCGATTCCGGGAACGGTGAAGACCGTCTGCCCCTGGTCATCGACCACGGGAACCGGTTTCTGCGCCAAGATCACGTCCTGACCACGCACCTGGTAGACCAGCCCTTGCGTCTGCACATCATCTTTGGGCACAAGCCCGACGCCGGGCACCACCACCAGGTCCTCACTGGCCTCCAAAGGGAAGCCTTCACGCGGCAGGTAGTCCAGCAGGGCATATTCCTGCCACTGCGGCTTACCCGCCTCGTAATTCCAGGGCATCATGATCTGCGTGTACAGGGTCCGATACAGACCACCGCCGGGGATCCAGGAGGCCACCAGCAGCAGAGACAGAACCACGACCAGTTCCGAAGACCGTAACACCAGAAAACGACAACATCGATGACAAATCGGATTCCAGACCGCCGCCAGCAAGAAAAGGCTGCCGAAGGCCATCAGAGGGAAATAATGCCCAGCCAGCGGCGTCTGTTTGAGGACCTCGTAATTATAGCCTTCGAAGGCGGCCAGCAGGATCACGCCGATCAGGCCGATACCGAGACTCTTCCAGGTGATGGCACGTGGGCGTTGCACAGATGGCTTCGGTTCAGATTCGGTGGTCATCGCTCCCATTCCACGGACTCGTCCATAGGGCGGATCGACAGCAGCCTTCCGCACGGGCTTGACAAATTTACAGCAGTCCTGACCGGCCAGAACACCAACCGATTCCTCGGCCGATCATCCCGGACGCATGGCTCCACTGACCTTGAAAACTATCGTCACATGCAGTCTAAGTCATAGTTCAGCAACAATTTACACGCCAAACAATGCGGCAGCAAGATGCCGTTCGCACCCGGTGATGAGCCGGCATGGCGTGTCGGATTTCCCATCACCAGCAACAACGGAGAAGAGACAGGGCTGTGACCAGAGTCTTTCGACAGATCATATAACAGGTACGTTCCGGTGGCTCAACGGTGACACGCTTGTCATCGATCGACGGCAGTAGCTCGCAAACGCTGGTCGAGCTTGGCTCCCGCCCGGCAGGCGGTACAGCCTTCAACATGCGCTGGAAACCGATACTGCTGCGAACCGGCTGGATGCTCTTCATTATCAGCCTGCTGCTACCGACCCTGTTGGTCCGCCAGGACTCCCAAGAGGAAGCCATACTGGTCTCCGGCCTGGATTTCGTCATCCAGAGCCTCCAGCCCGGCTGGTGGCAAACCGTCCCCCTGGCCCTGCCGATCGCCGCAGCCAACGTCTGCATGATCGTCAGCGTCTTGCTGCCGGGACTGTGTAGCCGCCACCACGGCCGCACCTGGGCCCTGGGCATTCCCTGCCTGCTGGGGGCGGCGGCCGGAACCCTCATTCCACACCTGTTCGCCGTACAGGTCGGCTACGCCGCCTGGCTACTGGCCCTGATCTGCACTGGCATTGGCGCTCTGATGCGACTGCCGAAGGATTATTAGCAGCATGATCATTCATCAAAGTCACCTGCTATGAAATCCATCATCCACACCATCCTCTGCGGCATGGCCATGGGCTGCGCCGATGCTGTCCCCGGCGTCTCCGGCGGCACCATCGCGCTGATCCTCGGCTTTTACGAGCGCCTGCTGGAAAAACTCAACGCTGTCGTCACCGCCCTTCGACGCCCCTGGTCGGCCGGTGACCGCGCCAATGGCCTAGCCGCCCTGGGCTTTCTGCTCCCCCTGGGCCTGGGTCTGGGCAGCGCATTGTTTATCGCCACCCGTCTGCTGGTTGGCAAACTGGGCTTGCCGCCCGACCTGGACGACCCCGCTCGGGCCGCAGAACTGCAGACCCACCTGGCGCACAACCCACCAGCCGGGTGGCTGCTCAATCCAGCAACCGCACCCATCGTCTTCGCGTTCTTCTTTGGCCTGGTCGCCCTCAGCATCCGGGTTCCCTGGCACGAACGACGCGCCTCCTCAGCCTGGGACATCCCCCTGCTGCTGATTGGTGCTACGGCAGCCGCCGTGATCAGTCTGAGCCCGCCACTAGGCGGCAGCCTGGCGACCTGGGCTCTGGTCGGTGCCGGCATGGTGGCGATCTCGGTCATGCTGCTGCCTGGTGTCTCCGGCAGCCTGGCATTGTTGGTACTGGGTATGTACCAGCCGGTATCCAGCGCCATTCACGACAAGCAGCTTGGCATTCTGCTCAGCTTCGGCACCGGCATCGTGCTCGGCCTGATCCTGGTGGTTCCCCTGCTGCGACGCCTGCTCGTGGTGGCCCATAACCACACCATGGCTTTTCTCAGCGGCCTGATGCTGGGCAGCCTGGTCGCACTCTGGCCCTGGAAGGCCCACTACCTGCCCAAGTTGATCGTCAGTCTCGGACCGATGACCCCGCAGGCACCACACGGTGCTTGGTGGTGGTGCCTGCTGGCGGCTGTACTCGGTGGCACGGTCATCTTTGCCGGCGATCGGCTGGCAAACCGCGCCCAGCGATGATACCAGGCAATTCGACAGCCCCGCCAACGCAGGGTATACTGGCCCATGAAGCGTCTCCTGCCCATCCTGCTCGGCGGCGGTCTCCTTTCGGCCGCTGAATACGACGATTCCCAGATCCTGGTCCAACGCATCCAGGAGCTGCAGCAGATGACCAATCTGGTGCAGCGGTCATTCGTCGACCCGGTATCGCGTGACGACCTCTGGGCTGGTGCGCTACGCGGCATGCTCGCCAACCTGGATGGTTACAGCCGCTATCTGACCCCCGACGAAGTCGCGCTACAGGCTGGCCATCATGCCGGCCGTGGATTTGGCTACGGCTTTGACTGGCGATTCGATATGGTCCATGGCAGCGTTCGCATCCTACGCGTCATCCCTGCCAGTCCGGCCTGGAATTCCGACCTGCTGCCTGGTGATATCATTCTCCGATTGGACGATGAGCCACTGCAGGATCTGGGCCAGCAACGCCTGCGACAACGGCTGCTGCGAGATGACGACCCACGCCATCTGCATGTCCAGCACGCCGACGGCACTCAAGTGGACATCGAACTGACCCGCGGTGATTTTACCGATTCCGGCGTGCTGCCTGGTCGCATGCTGCCGGGCCACATCGGCCTGGTCGCCATTGCCCGTTTTCGCGACGACACCAGCAACCAAGACCAACGACTGACCACCCGGAAATTCCGCGAAGAAATCGACCGGCTCTCGAGCGCGGGCATGGAAGCCCTGATCATCGACCTCCGCGGTAATGGCGGCGGCAGTCTGCTGGCAGCAGTGGAAATAGCAGACTGCTTCTTGAACGCGGGACATGACAAGCCACGTGTCATCGTCGAACAGATCTCCCGCAACCCGGCCCGCAACAATCAATTCGTCGCCCGCAGCACCAACACCTATCCCGACTGGCCGATGGTTGTGCTGATCGACGGCAACACCGCCTCCTCAGCCGAGCTGCTGGCCGCCGCCCTGGCCGACCATCGTCGCGCCACCCTGATCGGCGAGCACACCGCCGGCAAGAATACCGTGCAGGAACTCTTCCTGCTGGAATCCGGCGCCGGCATGCTGGTCACCGTGGCGCGCTTTCGTGGCCCAGCCGGCCACGATCACAGCGGGGTCGGTGTCAGTCCGCACATCGAACACCAGCTCAAACCGGTCCTGCGCCAACAGCTGCTTCGACAGCAACGTCTGCTCAGCCAAGACACGGAGCTACCACCGAAGCTGCAGGCTGTCAGCGACCCACAGGTGGATCTGGCACAACGGATCCTGCTGGGAACGCTAATCCATTTGTCACACTGAGCGCTTTAAGGCAGAACCGCTTCCGCCAATTCCGGCACAATGCTGATATCTTTGGTATTGAAGAAACTCGGATTCAAATCGGCCGGCACCCAGGGCGAAGGCAGGTAGAAGGGCACGCGCGTGACCTTGTTCTCTTTCCGATACTTCGATTTGTCCATCAACGTACCATGATAATACGCATTGTAGTCCACCCAGGTCACCAGCAGCAGCCAGTCCTCTTCCCCCATCTTCTGTCGAACAGCCTGATGCTTCGGATGATCCAATAAGGTCCGGATCAGCTTGCTCTTGTTGCTGCCGAATTGCAGCGGCATGGTGATCGATGCATCGTCATGCCGGTTTGAGATAGAAACCAGCATGTTTGGCCATTCGTTACGCTCCATGCGTTTAATGATATCCATTGCTCCACCATCCCCCCGACGCTTCTCCACATAGGCATCATCCACCGCCTCTGGATGCAATGCACTGTGGATATCACGCTCGTTGATCGGAGTCGGATCACCAGGCTTGAGGCAATGCAGCGTCCGGTAGCTTTGAGCAAAACCGCCTATCTCCCGACTGCTGAACTCCAGACCGCCAGCCGGATCCTTTTGGCCGTGGCATTCGACACAGTGCCGGTCGAATATCGGCTGAATATGTTGACGATAATCCAATGTAACTACTCAGGCCCCCACGGGGCCTATGCTGTCACGAAGGCATCCATATTGGTGCCGTCCGGCCGACACCGCCAGGCATTATGCGAATGGTACAATCCTCGTTCCTGGTACTCCCAGTGCATGAATACCAGGTTGCCATCATTCAGCACATGCGGGTGGCGATCGAAATCCTTGTTGTTGCTGATGGCAATGGGTCGATCGGCGCGCTTGGCATCGAGCCGGAACAAGGTGGTACACCGTTTGTCCTGGGTAAATGGACCCGCGCACTGATTGCCGAAACTGAAACGGTCCGAGGCGAAGACCACCGTGCCGTCGGGAATATAAACCGGCTCGATATCATTGTCGCCCGGACTGTTGGTCAGCTGGCTGATCGCACGACTGGCCAGGTCGATTTCGAAAATATGCGCATTCTTCCGCTCATAGCCAATATGGTGCCGCTCGGCAAAGGGTTTGAGCCAGTAAGAGAACAAGACCCGATCGCTTTCCCAGCTGACATCGATGCCGCGCACCGCGCCACCATGGCGAGTGATCACGGCACCGCTGGTCGAGCTCAGGCCTTGAGGTTCCAACGGGCTCCGGATTTCCGATAATCCGAAGGCACCACCCCCACCTCGCGGGCGAAGATCTTGCTGAACCAACTCAGCGAATCGAAACCGGCCGCACCGGCCACCTGGGTAATACTCATGCTGCTGGAACGGAGCAGCATTTTGGCCTGCTCCAAGCGCCAGTGCAGCAGACGACCGCCAATACTCATCCCGACCTGGGCGCGCAGGATGCGATTCAATTGCGGTGCGGAAACATGCACCGCAACAGCAATGCCAGCGCAATCTAGCGGGTGATCAACATGGGCACGGATGAAGGCGTCCACCTGTTCGACCACCGCATGCCGGGAAGCGGCATTCAGACGCGAGGGTAATTCGCTGCTCCCGGCTTCCCGACACAAGCCGATCAACAAGCGAGTAACCAAGGCGTAACGCAGCATGGCCGGATTGATGCGCCCCGGTCGCCGCAGCTCAGCGATCAGCGCCGACACATCCGCGTCGAACTGTGCCGACAGCCGGAGACGTTTGAGCAGAATGCCATCCAGTTGAAGACCCCGATTCTCAAAGATCAGAACCAAATAGCTCGGCGAACCGGCCTGCCGCACCGGTCCACGGGTCACCCCTGGCGGCACCAGCACCGCTTCGCCGGTCCCCAGTAGAATGTCGTCATGTTCGGGCAGGCACATGCAGACCTCACCGCCCAACACCAGATACAATTGATGCACCCCGTGCTCGTGCAGGTCGACCGCATAATCTGACCCGGCTTCACGATAGCCGAGGTCGAGGATGCGCAGGGGAAAATGCGGCGCCTGCTGCCGGGCATCAGGAGTCAGACCCATGGCTGATATCAGAAGCGCTGCCGGCGCCGATACCAGCTCCAGCCATCGGCTGAAAACCGGGACCAAACCACGTTTTTCAACAACCACACGGCAGCAGCAAGCGATAAACGACCAACGCTCGACTCGATCACGGCATCGGATGATCACCGGTCCAATCAAGCACGAGCCAGGGCTTTCGTTCCGGCAGGCGGCACCACTATCGCTTCCAATCTCGAAACGGAGGACGCGTATCATGCAGGCATCACGGGATACCGGACCGGCTTTGACCGGGCTCGCCGAGCGCCTTGGCCAGGAAGCGGCCGCATTCACCACCTGGCTCCAGGCGGCCGCGACCACCCTGCGCGACCGACTGGAGCGCGCGGTCGGGGAGCAGGCTCCCGATTGGACGCAAGAGCGCCTGACCCACCTGCTGCAACGCATCGCCGGCGCCGAGACACAACTGGCCCGTGCTGAACGGCACCTGCAGACCCGACCGCTGTTTGCCCTGATCAGCGCCGATGGCAGCGACCCCACCCCGTGGCTGCACGAATTGCTCAACCACCACCTGGCCAGTCGCATCCTGAACGAAGCGCTGCCGCGCCTGAGCGCCCCCATCAGTCTGGATTGGGCCCAAGGCAATGCGGCCATGGAAATACGACTCTGGGCGCATGACCAGCTGCCAACCGAAGCCGGCTGGCCGGTCGGCGCCACCCCCGAGGATCTGCCGCCCAGCCTCTTACTGACCGAACTGGGCGATACCGATTGGCCGCAGCTGTTGCAATGGCCACAGACCGATGAGCTGGGCAGCCTGATCCACGACACCCATCGGGTGCTGGATCTGCATCCGAGCGACGATGCTACTGGCGATCGCGCCAACCGCCGTGATCTCGCCTGTTTTCTGGCCGGCGCCACCGTCTGGCTGGATCAGCCGGCAGCACTGCTGCACGAAGCGGAGGTCTGCATCGGCCTGGATTGGACCGACACCACGCACGATGGTCCGGTCGGCCCGGAATTCCAAAGAGCCAAACGCGATCAGCTGCTGCGCCAGGGCGTGTCCAAGCTGGAAACCTGCTGGTTGGTGATGGATGCCACCGGCACCGGCAGTGCCACTGATGACCGCTTTCAACGCCTGGTCTGGCAACCCTGGTGCAATCGCTGCGGAGTCGAAGCCGATCCCCGCGGCTTCGCCGGTCGCCTGGGCCTATTGGTCCAGAATGCACAGGGCCTGTTTGCCCACGTGGAACGCGCACCCGGCCCCTGGCTGCTGCACGCCACCGATCACCCACTCCGACAACTGCAAGATCGACTGTTCAACCAGTTGCACGGCTTCCGGGACCGCGGCCCAGAAAGCTGGCCACCTCTGGTCCTGTTTGCCAGCAGCCGGCCGGTCGACCTGGCCAGCGATTGCCGCGAGCACGCCCTGCAGACGCTGACCGACTATTTCCGCAGCCATGCCGATGCCCCCACCGATGCTCCCGAGGACTGGGAGGCGAGCTGGCGCAGCATCTGGCGTGCTGGCCAGGGCCTGTGGAGTCTGCCAGCTTTCCAGGAAGGCGCGCCGCGGCGGGTCCGCGCCTGGCGTCGGCTGCTGCAGGCCCTGCTGGCTTGCTGCGATCCCGCCGATAGCGGCCAACACCGCCTGCTATCGCAATTGCAGCGCTGGCGCGAACAGGGCCCGATCCGCCATACCGCCCTGACCAATGCGACCCGGGCGTTGGATCAGGCCCGACAGGCCGTGCATGATCTCCGCCACGACCTGATGCCGCGCGACCTGCGCGAATTCGACGTGGGCCGCATCCACGAAGCGCAGTTATTCCTGCGTCGCACCAACGCCTACGATCCCGATGACCTCGGCTTCCGCTTCGGCTCCAATCAGGCCAAGGGCCTGGCCGAACTACGCGCGCGC
>CAYONM010000005.1:0-51531 GCA_964405325.1 uncultured candidatus Brocadiaceae bacterium
TGGCGGGTGCGACGGATGTCGCGAGGGGGCAACGCCCCCTCTGAGGGAAGCGTCAATAGTTCTGCTGCCTGCAGAATTTGAATGAGCTTTATCTGAGCACCGGTCGGCCTGCAGTCCGGCTGCGAACAGTCCGGCATCGCTGCTGCGGCCGTCACCGCTCATCTGCGTCCTGAGCGAGCGGACCTGGCCAGGGGGGAGTCAGGAGGCGTTTTGCTGTGCCTCCCGCCAGACCTGGGGGCTCTGCCCGGTCCATTCCCGAAAGCGGCGGTAGAAATATTTGGCGTTCTGATAGCCACAGGCCTGGGCAATGGCGGTGACTTTCCAATCGGTCTGCTGCAGCAACTGCTCGGCACGGCGGCGGCGCAGCCGCAGCAGGTAGGTCGCCGGGCTGCAGCCCACTTGGCGCTGGAAGAGCGTGCACAGGTGCTGGCGACTCAGGGCCAGGCGCTGGGCCAGATCGGTGACGGTGATGCCCAGATCCAGGGTGTCCTCGGCCAGGGCCATGGCCTCTTCAACAAGATCCCGCTCTGGATCCGGCGACCGATGGGGGCGCGCCGAGAGTGCATCGAGCAGGTCGAAGAGCAGGGCCATGGCCCGGAAGGGCTCGCGTCCGCTGGGCAGGCGGTAGTACTCGAGCAGGCGGATGAAGCAGCGCTCGGCCCGCTGCGGTTGGCGGCAGGGGGCGATCAGGCGCTCCGGGCTGTAACCGAGGGCGCGCACGATGGCTTCCGTCTGCTCTCCTTCCAGGACCAGATAGTAGAAATGCCAGGGGTCCTCGGGCAGTTCCTGATAATGCTCCGCCTGACCGGGCCAGCTGAAAAAGACATCACCTGGGGCCAGGGCTGTGCTGCCGCCTGGATCCACATGCAGGCCACGACCACTGACCACCAGGTGCGGAGTGAAGGCGACGCCGATGGGGCCGCGACGGGAATGGCCGAGACCCCGGAGGTCGCCGACCTTGCTGCACCAGATGTCGAGCCCGTCCAGGCCATGATTGGACGGCCAGGTGCAGGAACGGACCTGCTCCAGGCGGGGACGCACCACCTCGTGGATGCGGCTACGGAGGGCTGTTGCCATGACCGAAGGTAACAGCGGATCTGTCATCGACCAAGGCACATGCGGCGCTGCGATGCGCGGTCGATAGCGGGGCGCGATGACAAAAGGTGACCGCTCTGCTGACGGATGGGGAGTCATCCCAGGTATTCGTGAGGTATACTGCTGGGTAGAGTCGGTGTTCCATCCACGCCGGGCTCAGCGCCGGCGCCCATGGTCCAGGAGAACGATATGCTCGGACGCTCCTTGCTGCTGCTCACGTGCACCCTGATGGCCTCTGCCGCAGATGCTGCCGCATCGGGTGCACAGACAGTGCCCATCCAATACGATCGGATCCGCGGCGCCAAGCACGATGCCTCGCGCCCGGATGTGGAGGCCCTCCGGCTGGCGATCCAGGATCTGAGCGAACGTTTTTCTAAACAATATGCCCAGGGTGACTCCCTGCTGGCCCGTCTGGACAGCCTCGCCGGGCAGCCGCAGGGCCCGGAGCGGGAGGCGGCCCTGAGCGCCCTGCGCCGGGAGGCCCTCCTGGCCAATCCCCTGCTGGATTTCGACGAACTGCTGCTGGTGGATCGCCGCCACATCGCGAGCGGCTCGCGTCTGATCTATTACAAGAGGATGGCAGCCGAGATGGGCCTGCCCGTCAACTTCAACGGCAACTCGGACCTGCCGCGCAAGGGTTACGATGACCGTATCGCCATCATGAAGGACTTCCGGAGTACGCCGACGCTTCGCGAGCTGTACCGACCGCCGACCGATGTTCTGGTCGCGGACCTGGAGCTGCACTGGAGCGGCGAAAAGCTCCTGTTCAGCTCCCTGGACGAGACCGGGCGCTGGCACATCTTCGAGATCGGGGTCGACGGTTCCGGGCTGCGGCGGGTGACGCCGGAGCGCTTCAACGAGCTGGAGGTGGATTCCTACGACGCCTGTTATCTGGCCGATGATCGCATCATGTTCACCAGTACGGTCACCGGGCAGGCAGTGCCCTGCACCGGCGGATCGGATGAGATCGCCAACATCTGCCGCATGAACGCCGACGGCACTGACATCCGGCGGCTGACCTTCGACCAGGACCAGAACTACGGCCCCACCATGACCGAGCAGGGCACGGTGATCTTCAGCCGCTGGCAGTACACCGACCAGCCGCATCGTTACGGGCGGCCACTGTTGCAGATGAATCCCGATGGCACGGGCCTGCGGGAGTTCTATGGCAGTTCCTCCTATTGGCCCAACGCCATCTTCTATGCCCGGCCCATTCCGGGCCAGCCCAACAAATTCGTATCCACCATCGGTGGCCACCATGGCGTGCCGCGCATGGGCGAGATGATCCTCTTCGACATCTCCCTGGGACGGCGGCAGGGCGTCGAGCCGGATCAGACCGCCGTCGGCGTGGTGCAACGCATCACCGATCGCGGCAAGCGGGTCAAGGCGGTGATGGGCGACAAGATCGTCGATAATTCCTGGCCGAAGTTCCTGCATCCCTATCCCCTGGACGAACACTATTTCCTGGTTTCGGCGCAGCCGACCGAAAAGCACCACTGGGGCATCTATCTGGTGGACGTGTTCGACAACATGGTGCTGTTGCACGAGCAGCCGGGGCAGCTGCTGTTGGAACCCTTCCCGATCCGGCCCATCGAGCGGCCGCCGGTCATTCCGGACCGCGTCGACTACAGCAAAAAGGACGCCCAGCTCTACATCTCCGACATCTATCAGGGTCCGGGACTCGAGGGCGTGCCGCGGGGCTCGGTGAAGGAGCTGCGCATCTTCAGCTACAACTATCCGCCCTCCTATAAGGGCAAACGCGGCAACGTCTCGTCGTGCAACGCCGTGACCATCTCCGGCGGTTGGGACATCCGCGAGGTCTGGGGCACGGTGCCGGTGGATGCGGATGGCTCGGCTTATTTCAAGGTGCCGGCCAACATCCCCCTGAGCCTGCAGCCCCTGGATGCGGAGGGCAAGGCCATGCAGCTGATGCGCAGCTGGCTCACCGCCATGCCCGGCGAGAACCTGGCCTGCATCGGTTGCCACGAGGACATGGATCTGACCCCGCCCAAATCCGTGCAGACCGCCTTCACCCGCGAACCCTCGCACATCGAATCCTGGCTGGGCGAGACCCGGCCCTTCGACTTCCGGCATGAAGTGCAGCCGGTGATCGAGAAACGGTGCATTGGTTGTCATGATGGTCCGGACCGTCCGCACAAGCCCAAGCTCAGCGGCAGCTTCGTCGACGACAGCATCAAACAGGATGGCATCATCTGGGGCAAGAGATCCCGGGTCTATCCGCAGGATTTCACCTGGAGCTATTACAATCTGCAGCGTTACGTCTACCGTCCCACCGGTGAGGCTGAAATGGCGGTGCTCGATCCCATGGAATACCACGCCGATACCAGCCAGTTGGTGCAGATGCTGCAGAAGGGCCATCATGGCGTGGAATTGGATGCCGAGGACTGGCAGCGCCTGATCATGTGGATCGACCTCAACGTGCCCTTCTACGGGGAATGGGAAGATGCGCCCCGGGTCGAGGGCTCGCAGGAGAGTCTGGCCAAGCGCCGCGAATACCTGAAGCTCTTCGCGCAAGTGGATTGGGATCTGCACGAATTGCCGCCGCTGCCGGAGATGCCCGCTTTCGTGCAGCCGGCACCTCCGGCGGATCCGCCGGCACCGCCGGAGCTCGCGGGCTGGCCTCTCAGCGAAGCGGAGGCTCTCGCCCTGCAGAGCGAGGAACGCTCGGAGACCCGCAAGCGCATCAGCTTCGGCAAGAAGGGTGCCTTGGAACTGGTCTGGGTTCCCGCCGGTAGTTTCGTCATGGGTGACAACTATGAGACGGCCATGGAGCGGCCCATGGCTCCGGTGGCGATCGACCAGGGCTACTGGATGTCCAGCACCGAAATCGACAACCAGACCTACCACCTCTTCGATCCCGCGCACCACAGCCGCTATTTCATTGCCGCCAACGAGACTCTCGAGCCGCGGCGCTGGGAAAATCTCAACGAGGATCGACGTCCGGTCGTGCGGATCAGCTGGCAGGAGGCCCAGGCCTTCTGCGACTGGCTCAGCGCCGAGACGGGCTTGTCGGTGAGCCTGCCCAGCGAGGCGCAGTGGGAATGGGCCTGCCGCGCCGGTTCCGCCGAGACCTTCCCCGCCTGGTCTGAAGGTGCGGTCAAGGATCTGGCAAACTGTGCCGGTCTGAGCTTCGGACAATTCTACGAAGGCAAGACCATCTCACATCGCCTGTTCGACTGGGAATGGGACGATGGCGTGGCCACCACCGAACAAGTCGGAAACAATATTGCCAATCGTTGGGGCCTGCACGACATGCATGGCAACGTCGCCGAATGGACCCGCTCCCTGTATCTGCCCTATCCCTACCAGGCCGATGACGGCCGCAACGATCTCCAGGCAACGGGCAAGCGGGTGGTGCGCGGCGGCTCCTTCGCCGATCGCCCCAAGCGCAGCACCGTCAGTTATCGGCTCGGCTATCAGCCCTGGCAGGGGGTCTACAACGTCGGCTTCCGCATCGTGATCGAAGACGATGAGTCCGTGGCCACACGCTGAGATCCATTTTCCGCTGCATCACCAAAGGAGTTGTCGTGAAACGAATGTATCCGTTTGTGCTGATCATCCTGGCGCTCTCGCTCCCCGCCGCCGAGGCCCCATGGCAGCGTCTGCTGATCGCCGGCTACAAGCTGGGTTATCTGGCCATCCTCGACCGCTCCGGCGAAATGATCTGGCGCATGGACACCAAGGCCAAGATCTGCGATGCCTGGATGCTCGCCGATGGTCGCATCATCTTCTCGGATAGCAGCAAGGGGACCAGGATCATCCAGCCGGACTACCTGCACGGCGGCGGCGAGGAGGTCTGGCATCGTCCGGTGCCGGAGGACTGCGAGACCCACAGCTGCCAGCCGCTGGGGTCAGACCGGTTCCTGATCGGTGAAAGCCTCGAAGGCGTATCCCATCTGGTGGAGGTGGATCTGAATGGCAGCGAATTCCATCGCGTGAGCCTGGAAGGGATCGGCGGACGGCATTCCACCTTCCGCACCGTCCGCAAGACGCCCCAGGGCAGCTATCTGCTGGGTGCCCAGGGCGAAGGCTACAGCGGTCGGCGAGCTATCGAGGTGGACGCTGAAGGCCGGATCCTGCAACGTTACCCGGGAGGCGGCTGGCTGGGCGTGCGCCTGCCGGACGGCGGGACCCTGTTCAGCTCCGGCAGCGGACATTGGGGCGAGAGCATCGCCAAGGTCTTCCAGATGGATGCCGCCGGCGAGATCATCTGGCGCTACGACGGCGAGAAGTTGCCTGCGGGCATGCAGCTCGGCTTCCCCTGCGGACTGCAGCGCCTGCCCAACGGCAACACCCTGATCTGCAACGGCCGCTTCAACATGGGCCGCGATGCCAATCCTGGCCCGGCCGTGATCGAGGTCGATCCCCAGGGCCAGCTGGTCTGGCAGGCGCCAGAGACGATCGAGAATCTGGTGACCATCGCCATGGTCGTGGACCTGCAGCCGCCCCAGGAGAACCAGCATCTGTCCCAGGGCCTGGATACCCCGGAATCCGTCTGCCCGCATCCGGAGGGAAGCGGTTATCTCGTCTCCAACATCGGTACCAGTTCCGAGGGCTACTGGGAAGACGACGGCGAGGGCTTTATCAGCCTGATCGACAACAATGGTGACATGATCGAGCCGCGTTGGTTCGACGACGGACTGAACGCACCCAAGGGCCTGTGCTGCCTCGACGGGCATCTGTACATCGCCGACAACCGGCGCGTACTGCGGGTTTCACTGGCCGATCGCAGCGCCAGCACGCTGCCTTTTCCGGAACTGCAGCAGGCCAACGACCTGCTGGCCGCCGATGGCCGGGTCTGGCTTTCGGATTCCGGCGCCGGCAAGGTCTACGTCTATGATCCCAGCAATGACAGCATAGATACCATTCCCGCACCGGACGGTGTGAACGGACTCGCTTGGCAGGATGGCCACCTGTTCGCGGTCAGTTGGACCGAGCACGACCTCTACGAACTGGATCCCAGTGGGAACCGCGCGCCGCGCGCCCTGGGCCTGGCCGAGCATTTCCAGACCCTGGATGGCATCCAGGTGATGGCCGACGGTGGTTTCCTGGTCAGCGATTGCCTGGGCGGCGCCGTGCACCGCATCCCGCCGACCCGGGATACCAGCCGGGTCCTGCTCGAAATCACCGGTCCAGCCGACCTCTGCCTACATGACGGCAGGTTGCTGGTGCCGCAGGTCCTGGAAAACGACCTGTGCCTGTATGCTCCCCTGAGTGGGCCGGAGATGTTCCATCAGCTGCGTTGAAAGCTTGAAGTGGAGAACATCCGCCAGTTCATCGCCGACGGCGACGCCGGAGCGGATGCCGGCGCAATGATAGCCAGGCCCGCCAGCGTCTAACGCTCCCGTCGATAGTGGCGCGGGCTCCGGCCGTAGGCCTGCTTGAAGACCCGGGCGAAGTACTGGCTGGTGCCGAAGCCGCAGCTCAGGGCGATGTCGGTGATGCTCCGCTCGCTGTTGCGGAGCAAGCCCTGCGCCTGCTCCAGACGGTAGCGGCGCAGGAGATTCAGCGGACTTTCGCCAGCGATCTGGTGGCAGTAGTCGCTGAAACGTGAGCGCGAGAGGGCGCAGGCGGCGGCCATGCTGGATAGCGTCCAGGCTTCTGCCGCCTGCTCCCGCAGTTCCTGCAGGAAGGCAGCCACCCGGGCATGCACGGGGCCATGCCGGTCGTCCAGGGGCTGCGTCAGGCAGCGGCCGAATTCCAGCAGCATGGCTGCGGTCAGGTTGCGGAGCAGCGCCTGCCAATCCGTGTCCCGTCGTCGCCATTCGCGCTGCACCGCCTCCATCAGCCACAACAGGGCCGGCGAGGCGGGCACCGCATGCCCCGTGCTCGCGAGCAGGTTGCTCGCCAGTCGCCGGGCCTGGGGAGCGGGCAGCGGGATGTCCGGATGGAAGCGGAAACGGCGGGGGCGGCCGGTGTAGTCACGGTCCAGGTCTATATTGATCCAGCGGATCTCCCGTGGCGATTCCACCGCGTCGGCGCTGCCAGGGCAGATTGAAGTAGACCCAGCCAGCCGGCACCTGCATCACCCGATCGTCGCAGCGCCAGCGCGGTTGCCCCGCCAGGGCTGCGATCAATTCCAGGCCCTGATGGCTGTGCAGACCCAGCACCGGCTTTTGGAAGCGGGGCACGTGGCCACAGCGTCGGATCACCGGTTCCATGTATCCGATCTCATGCAATAGCTCTGGGCCGTCCGTGTTCAGCGCTTATCGGTGGCTTTCGGCCTGCTGCTGCTCCCGCCAGCGTCCCGGGCTGATCCCGGTCCATTCCTGGAAGCGGCGGTAGAAGTATTTCTCGCTGGCGAAGCCGCAGGCCTGGGCGATGGCGCTGATCTTGAGATCGGTCTGCGCCAGCAGGTGCTCGGCGCGCTGCCGTCGGACGTGATGCAGGTGTTCCACCGGGCTGCAGCCCAGCCGCCGCTGGAAGGCGGTGGCGAGCCGTTGGCGGCTGACCCGCAGGTGTTCGGCAAGTTGGTTGACATTGAGGCCGGTATCCAGCTGATAGTCCAACAAGGCGCTGGCGCGATCGATCAGCGCCTGATCGGGATCGCTGGCCTCTGCTGGCGGCGCCTGCGGCAGCGTTTGCAGTAGCTGATAGAGCAGGGCTGCGGCCTGGAAGGGTTCGCGTTCGTTGCTGGCGTAGTAGTCGAACAAGCGCTTGTAGGCCGCCGCTGCCGATGCCGGATCGGGCACCTGGAGCACGCGTCGATCCGGTCGGAAGCCCAGGCTGCGGATCACCGTCTCGACGCGATCGCCGGTGAGCCGCATCCAGTAGTAGTGCCAGGGATGTCCGGGATGCTCGCGGAAGCTGTGCTCCAAGCCCGCCCAGCTGACGAAGCAGCTGCCGGGCCGCAGGGGGAAGCGCTGATCACCGTTGCGGTAGGTGCCCCGCCCCGCCACCAGCAATATCAGATTGAAGTAGGGGGCCACGCTGTGCCGTCGTCGGGAGCGGCCGAAGCCCTGCAGATCGCCCAGGGTGAAGGGCCAGAAGCCCATGCCGGGTGCCGCCGTCTGCAGGGACCAGGCCAGGGAGCGGACCCGCTCGGTCTGCTCGTGATGGACCACCCGGGCCATCCCCAGCTGCTCCGCTGCCTGTGGTTCTACGTTTTTCGCCATGGCAAAAGGATACCTCCCGGTCCGCAAATTGATACCGGAAACACCCTTACTTATCAGTCATTCATGCACTATACTCGTCAGGCATGCAATACCGCATGGTATGCAAATGGAGAGTCGGTCGCCAGGTGTGACGGCTCCGGCCGAAGGGGGGCCCATGATCCGTATCCTGATCAGCGTCGTCATCTGTCTCGGATTCCTGTCCATGCCCAGATTGCAGGCGGCCGCGGTGGAGGACGCCAGCAGGCCGGACCCGGAGGCGATCCGTCTCGCTATCGAGGATCTGCAGCAACGTTTCGGCGCCGCCTATCCCAAGGCCGATGCCTGGTTGCAGCAGTTGGATCGTCTCGCCAAACAGTCGGACGAGGCCGGGCTGCGGGCTCTGCGGCGCGAGGCCCTGCTGGCCAATCCGCTGCTGGACTTCGAACGCCTGCTGCTGATCCGCCGCAACGCCGAGGGCGGTTCTCCTGGCAGGCTGCACAGGCATGCGCCGGTCCTGGGCCTGGTGCACGGCTGGCAGGCCAACTCCTCGCTGGGCCGGGGCGGCTGGGACAATGAGATCATGTTCCTGGAGGACTATAAGACCAAGCCGCGCCTGGAGATGCTGTACGATGCTCCGCTGCCGGAGCTGATTACGGACCTGGAGCTGCATTTCGACGGCGAGCGTCTGCTCTTCAGCATGATCGACGACAGCGACTTCTGGCAGATCCATGAGATCGGCATCGACGGCGACGGCTATCGCCGGGTCACACCCCTGGAGATGCAGGCCAACAGCTACGACGCCTGCTATCTGCCCGATGAACGCATCATCTTCGCGTCCGATGCCACCGGTCAGGGCGTGCCCTGCACCAAGGGCAGCGATCCCGTCGCCAACCTGCATCGCATGAATCCGGACGGTACCGGCATCCGCCGACTCTGCTTCGACCAGGACCAGAATTGGATGCCGACGGTGAACCACGACGGCTCGATCATGTTCGCCCGCTGGCAGTATTCCGATCAGGCCCACTTTTTCGCGCGCACCCTGCTGCGCATGAATCCCGATGGCACCAACCAGCGGGATCTCTACGGCACCAATTCCTACTGGCCGACCTCGCTGTTCTATTCCCGGCCGATCCCCGGCAACCAGCACCAGTTCATCGGCATCGTCAGCGGTCACCATGGTGCGCCGCGCATGGGCGAGATGATCCTTTTCGATCTGCGCAAGGGCACCCGCGAGACCGATGGTGTGGTGCAACGCATCACCGATCGCGGCGAAACGGTTCGGGCGAAAGTCGCTGACAAGCTGGTTGACGATTCCTGGCCGAAGTTCTTGCACCCCTATCCGCTGAGCGCCGAGTATTTCCTGGCCGCGGCCCAGCCGACCCCCGACAGCCTCTGGGGCATTTATCTGGTGGACGTGTTCGACAACATGGTGCTGCTGCACGAGGAGCCGGGCACGGTCCTGTTCGAACCGCTGCCGCTGCAAGCGCGCACGCGGCCGCCGCTGATTCCGGACCGTGTCAATCTCGACAGCAGCGAGGCCCGGCTCTACATCGCCGATCTCTATCAGGGCCCGGGCCTCAAGGGTGTGCCCCGTGATGTGGTCAAGGGCCTACGCCTCTACACCTTCAATTTCCCCGCCACGGACGGCCATAAGAGCCATTCCCTCTACTGTGCCGCTATCGGTGGCGCCTGGGACCTGCATGCCGTGCTCGGCACGGCACCGGTGGAAAAAGACGGTTCGGCCTTTGTCACCGTGCCGGTCAACACGCCCATCGCCATCCAGCCGCTGGACGCCGATGGCCAGGCCGTCCAGGTGATGCGGACCTGGCTCACCGCCATGCCGGGTGAAACCCTCAGCTGCGCCGGCTGCCACGAGAGCGTGGTCGAGGCCCCCGTCACCAAGCCCGGTTTGGCCATGTCGCGGCCGCCGTCGGCTCTGAAGCCCTTCTACGGACCCACACGTGGTTTCGATTTCCGGCGCGAGATCCAGCCCATCCTGCAGCGGCGTTGCATCGCTTGCCACGATGGCACGGTGGCGGAACGACCCGATCTGCGCGACCTGCCGGCCGAGGGCAAAAAGGAGCGACTCTTCGATCCCAGCTGGTTCTCGCGCAGCTATACCGCCCTGCAGCGTTATGTCCGCCGCCCCGGACCGGAGAGCCTGATGGAGGTGCTGCCCGCAGGCGATCATCACGCCGACCAGAGCGAACTGGTGCAGATGCTGCGCAAAGGCCATCAGGGGGTGGAGCTGAATGCCGAGGAATGGGACCGCATCATCACCTGGATTGACATCAACGTGCCCTTCTATGGCACCTGGGGCGAGAATCCCACCACCACCAAGGCCGGGCACGAAGCCCTGGCCAAACGCAAACAGTGGTTGAAGCAATACGGCAACGTCGATTGGACTCTGGAGGAGATCCATGATCCCGGCCCGATGCCGGAGTATCAGGCGCCTGACCAGAAGCAGGAATGGCCGCCGCGTCCGCCGGAGGTCAGCGGCTGGCCCCTCGATGCCGCCAGCGCCAGCGCCAAACAGCGCGAACTGGAGCCGGCCCGCAAGACCCTGCAGGTGCCCGGCGGCGACAGCATCGAGCTGGTCCGTATCCCCGCCGGCCGTTTCGTCATGGGCAGTGCATTCGAGACCCCGGATGAATTGCCGCAGCACGTCGTGCGCATCGATCAGCCCTTCTGGATGGCCACGACGGAAATCACCAACGAGATCTTCCGCGCCTTCGCGCCGGAGCACGACAGCGGCAGCTTCAATATGATGGCCATGAGCCAATGGGGCCGTAAGCACTGGGATTCCATGGACCAGGGTGATCAACCGGCGGCCCGGGTCAGCTGGCGGCAGGCCCAGGCCTTCTGCGACTGGCTGAGCGAGCAGACCGGCGCCAGCGTGGTGCTGCCGACCGAGGCGCAGTGGGAATGGGCGGCGCGGGCCGGAAGCGATCTGGCCTTCTCACATTATAAGGAGGACGCCGATATTTCCGGCATCGCCAACGTCGCCGATAAGTCCTTCGGAGAATTCCACGATCGCACGACTTCGACCACCCGGGTCTTCGATGAGCGATGGAACGACAAGTCGGTCTCCACCATGAAGGTGGGGCGCAACGACGCCAATCCCTGGGGCCTGCACGACATGCACGGCAACATCGCCGAATGGACCCGCTCGCTCTACAAGCCGTATCCGTATGTTGCGGATGATGGTCGCAACGATGTCGGCGCCGAAGGTAGGCGGGTGCTGCGCGGCGGCTCCTTCGCCGACCGGCCGCATCGCTGCACCAGCTCCTTCCGGCTCGGACACCAGACCTGGATTCCGATCTACAATGCCGGCATCCGCATCGTGATCGCCGACGACGGATCCCTGGCGGCACGATGAACGACATGCCCATGAGGAACATCCTGTTCATGCGCACCTGTCTGATGCTCGTTCTGCGCCGCCCGGAACCCAGTCGGGTTCAATCGTATCGGTCGGCGCCCGGTTTTTGCTCTTACATCGAGGGGCAAGCCCCTCAGCGTCTACCGCCGTCGTCATCCGCGAAAACCTGGGCTGGGCAAGTGGCCACGCATTTGCTGTGCAGCAGTGAGCATATTGCGCAGCGCAGCGTCAACTTCGGGCCAGCCGCGGGTTTTCAGTCCGCAGTCTGGGTTGACCCATATGCGCTCACGGGGGAGGCTGCGGCTGGCACGACGCAGCAGGTTGACCATTTGGTCGGTGCTTGGCACCGCCGGGGAATGGACGTCGTAGACACCCGGCCCGATGGCGCCGGGATAGCCGACCTCCTCGAAGGCGTTCAGCAGCTCCATGTGAGAGCGGGAGGTCTCGATGGTGATGACATCAGCGTCCATGTCGGCGATGGGGCCGATGATGTCGTTGAATTCGCTATAGCACATGTGGGTGTGGATCTGGGTTTTATCACGCACGCCAGCCGCGGTGATGCGGAAGGCCCGAATCGCCCAGTCCATGTAGGCTGGCCGGTCGCAACTGCGCAGGGGCAGCCCCTCACGCAGGGCTGGCTCATCGATCTGGATGATGGCGATGCCGGCGGCCTCAAGGTCAACCACTTCGTCGCGCAGGGCCCAGGCTAGTTGTTGGCAGACCTCACTGCGCGATATATCGTTGCGGACAAAGCTCCAATTGAGCATGGTGACCGGGCCAGTGAGCATGCCCTTGACCGCCTTCTGAGTGAGGCTTTGGGCATAGGTGGCCCAGCGCACGGTCATCGGGGCTGGGCGACTGATGTCGCCAACGATAATCGGTGGTTTGACGCAGCGACTGCCGTAACTCTGCACCCAGCCACCGCCGGTGAAGACGTAGCCATTGAGCAGCTCGCCGAAGTATTCCACCATGTCGTTCCGCTCGAACTCGCCGTGGACCAGGACATCCAGGCCGAGATCCTCTTGGCGCCGAATGCAGGCGGCGATTTCCTTTTCCAGGAAAGCCTCGTAGGCTGCCTGGTCGATACGGCCATCGCGCAGGGCGCGGCGCTGGCGCCGGACCTCAGCGGTTTGAGGGAAGGAGCCGATGGTGGTGGTGGGGTACTCCGGCAACGCGAGATGTTGCGCCTGCGCCGCGAGACGCTGATCGCGAGGACTCTGGCGGAGCCCGTGTTTTTCATTGGTCTGCCGGCAACGGTCACGAACCGCTGGCACCAGAGTTTGCGGAGACGCGCGGCGCGAGGCCAGCGCGCTGGCAGCGATTGCCAGATCAGTCGCCACGGAGTGTTCGCCAGCGTTCAGGGCCGAGGCCACTGTGTGCAGCTCAGCGCATTTCTGGGTGGCAAAGGCGAGCCACGAGCGCACCTCTGCACTCAGGTTGCGCTCGCCAGCGAGGTCAACGGGGACGTGCAGCAGCGAGCAACTGCTGGCGATCTGGAGCAGCTCGGCCGGATGCCAGGCCAGCACAGCGCGGGCAGACGCGAGGACGGCCTCAAGATCGGCGCGCCAGATGTTGCGACCATCGATCAGACCAAGCGAGAGAAACCGATCGCTTGGCCAACGATCGGCAAGCGCGGCGACTTGTTCGGGAGCACGCACAAGGTCTAGGTGCAAGCCGTCGATCGGTAAGGAGCAAACGGTGTCGAGGTTCTCGGCCAAGCGGCCAAAGTAAGTCGTCAGCAGCAGACGCGGCCGGTGACCTTCGCGCAAGGTCTGGTAGGCTGTGCTGAGGGCCTGCTGCAGGGCGGCGTCGCCATCGCAGACCAGGATCGGTTCGTCGATCTGCACCCACTCCACCCCGGCTTCGGCCAGTGTCGTCAGGATTTGCTGATACACCGGCAGCAACTGCGGTAGCAGGTCGAGGGGATCGCCGCCATCGGTCCGCTTGGCCAAGCGCAGGAAGGTAAGGGGGCCGACCAGCACCGGACGGGTGGTGATATCCAGCTCGCGGGCTGCGTGGTATTCTTCCAGCAGCTTCTCGGGATGAGCTGTGAAATGAGTGCTCGCCTCAAGCTCGGGAACCAGGTAGTGGTAGTTGGTATCGAACCACTTGGTCATTTCGAGGGCTGGAACGCCCTTCGCGCCTCGAGCCATGCGGAAATAGGTGTCCAGGTCCACCGGCACGCTGCCGTCACCGAAGCGCTCTGGCACCGCACCAAGCAAACAGCAGGTGTCGAGGATGTGGTCGTAAAGGGTGAAATCGTTGCTCGGTATGACCGAGATGCCCGCTTGGTGCTGACGCTGCCAGCGTTCGGCGCGTATGCGCTTGGCCGCCTCACGGAAGGCTGCGGCGTTGAGGCTGCCAGACCAGAAGGCCTCTTGCGCACGTTTCAACTCGCGGTTTGGGCCAATACGGGGAAAGCCAAGGGTAGCAGTGGTAATCATGAGCAGATCCTTTCTTAAGACAGGTAGATTATGGCTGCGCTTTCTGCTCTTGATCATTATGATGTCGAGTGCATGTTTGTCAGAACAATATGACAGACGTGCATAATGAGATCCTTAACCGCCAACACCTTGCCGCCCTTGCTGCGGTGGCGGCCTCCTCATCGCTCAGCGCAGCCGCTGCGACCGTGCATCAAAGCCAATCCGCCCTGTCGCACAGCCTCAGTCGACTAGAGGCCCGACTTGGCTTGGAACTGCTCGATCGTCGCACCAGGCCCATCCAACTCACAGAGGCTGGACGTCTGTTGGCTGAGCGGGCCAACGGTATCCTGGCAGCCTTCGCCGACACGGAGCGTGAGCTGGCCAACCTGCGGGCTCGGCCGAACAGCCGCCTGCATATTGCCCTCGAATGCCACACCTGCATCGAGTGGCTGGCGCCTGCCCTGGATGTCTATCGTCACGAGTTTCCCGCCGTGGACCTGGATGTGCGGCTCGGATCGGCTTTCGACCCCTTACCTGGCTTACGGGCCGGTAGTTGTGATCTGGTGATCAGCGGCGAAACCCACGATCGGAGAGACGTGATCGCCGAACCGTTGTTTCGCTATGACATCGTTGGCGTGGTGCCAGCGGGTCATCCCTTGGCCCAGCGAGATTTTCTCGAACCCAAGGATTTCCGAGCCCAAACAGTGATCACCTATCCTGTAAATGAATGTCGGCTGGATCTCTACACCCGCTTTTTGGAGCTCGAAGGTGTGGTGCCGGCTGGGCGACGGACGGCTGAGCTCACCACTCTTATCTTGCAATGGGCGGCTTCGGGCCTGGGGGTGGCCGCCCTACCGCGCTGGGCGATACCGCCCGAGCGCTCAGATGTCGCGATCATGCAGCTAGGCCGCGACGGCTTGCACGCCGACCTGCGCGCCCTGCGTCGAAGTGGAGACGACACCATGGCCCATCTCAATGCCTGCGTGTCGATCATCCGCCGCAGCTGCTTTGCTCGGCTGCCCGCGATCCGTCCGGTGCCGCAAAATGAAACCTGAAGCAGAAGGGCACAAAGACCCGCAGCTACCATGGCTGGTCCTGGACGGCGCGAGGCTTGTTGGTCAAAGCCCAGATTAACGAATTCAGCAACAGCAGCTCACGCTTGCTCTCTGGTGAAGCCCTCGCCGCCAATGCCACCAACGCCGCCAAGGCCGCCAAGGCCCAGGTGGCCACCCATACCTCGGTCACGCTCAGCGGCAGCCCGCTGCCCAACCCTGGTCGCCTGTGCCTGTGCCTGGCTCGGTTTCAGCCCCACAGCGCGCTATATATTGTGGAATTGCGGTTGACATACCACAACATACAGGATGATGCCGCTCGTCGCAGGTGACCTGTGGTGCTTCGTGTGCCAGGGTTGAAACGGGAAGTCCGGTGAGGAACGATGGTTCCGATTCCGGCGCGGACCCGCCACCGTGACCGGGGACTGGCCATCACTGCCACCGGGTTGACCTGGGAAGGCGATGTCTGGGATGATCCGGGAGCCGGGATACCGGCCTGTGACTGGGTGCGCCGCCCTCGTGGTCAGGGACGCGGCGCCAACGCAGCGACCATCCGTGCGGAGGGCGGCGTTTCCCGTGTCACCACTGACCACGCAGGAACGCCGCTATGACCGACGCCCTTTCGCCCAGCCCTGCCATTCTCACCACCGTCATCAAACGCGACGGACGCAGCGTGCCCTTCACGGCCGAGCGTATCATCGCTGCCATCGCCAAGGCCGGGGCCGCCACCGGCGAGTACGATGCGCAGACCGCCCGCGCCTTGACCCGCTCGGTGCTTGCGATCTTGGCTCAGACCCACCCGCACGAGGCGGTGGAGGTGGAGACCATCCAGGACACGGTCGAGGAGGTTTTGCTGGCCTCGCCCCATCGTGCCAGCGCCAAGGCCTACATCATCTATCGCGATCAGCACGCCCGCCTGCGAACCATCGCCGAGCAGGGGCGCGTCGATCTGCTCGACTGCTATCTTGGCCGGGCCGATTGGCAGGTGAGTGAAAATGCCAATATGGCCTGGTCCTTGCAGGGCCTCAACAATTATGTCGCCAGCGAGGTGACGCGTACTTACTGGCTGCACCGCATCTATCCGCCAGCCGTGCGCCAGGCCCATCTGGAGGGCGATCTGCATCTGCACGATCTCAACGCCCTCTCGGTCTATTGCGTGGGCTGGGATCTGGCCGATTTGCTGGAGCAGGGTTTCACTGGAGCCAGCGGCAAGGCCGAGAGCCGACCGGCCCGCCATCTGCGCAGCGCTCTTGGGCAGGTTGTCAATTTCTTCTACACCCTGCAGGGCGAGGCGGCCGGCGCGCAAGCCTTTGCCAGTCTCGATACCTATCTGGCACCCTTCATCCGTCATGATGGCCTGAGTGAGCGCGAGGTGAAGCAGGCGCTGCAGGAGTTCGTCTTCAATCTCAATGTGCCGACGCGGGTTGGCTTCCAGACCCCGTTCACCAACATCACCTTGGACCTGGAGGTGCCGGCAGCGATGCGTGAGGAGCCGGTGCTCATCGGCGGCGAGCGGCAGAACGATACCCGTTACGGCGATTACCAGACGGAAATGGACCTGTTCAATCGCTGCCTGCTGGAGGTGTTGGCCGAGGGTGACGCCAAGGGACGGGTCTTCACTTTTCCCATCCCCACCGTCAACATCACCGCTGATTTCGCTTTTGACGATCCCCGCCATCGACCGCTGTGGGAGGCGACGGCCCGCTACGGCATCCCCTATTTCGCCAACTTCATCGGCAGCGACCTCTCCCCCGACGATGCCCGTTCGATGTGCTGTCGGCTGCGCCTCGACACCCGCAAGCTCGAACGCCGGGGCGGTGGTCTCTTCGGGGCCAACCCGCTTACTGGTTCCATCGGCGTCGTCACCATCAACCTCGTCCGTCTCGGTCATCGCGCCGCCGGTGAAGAAGAATTCCTGACCCTGCTCGGCGAGCAGATGGATCTCGCCCGTGATTCTTTGGAGATCAAACGCAAGGCCCTGGAGCGCCTCACCGACCAGGGGCTCTATCCCTACAGCGCCCACTACCTGCGCCACATCAAGGAGCGCCTGGGGTGCTGGTGGCACAACCATTTCTCGACCATCGGCCTGATCGGCCTGCACGAGGGAATGTTGGCCCTCATGGGGGTGGGCCTCGACGACGAGCGCGGCCGCGCCTTCGGCCTGCAGGTGCTCACCTGGATGCGCAAACGCCTGGCCGATTACCAGGAGGCGACCGGCCATCACTACAACCTGGAAGCCACCCCGGCCGAGGGCACCGGTTACCGGCTGGCCCGCCTGGATTGCGAACGCGGTTACGGCCTGTCTGGGGTCGAGCCCGAGGATGCGCCCTGCTACACCAACAGCTCGCAACTGCCGGTCGAGCACACCGACGACATCTTCGCCCTGCTTGATCACCAGGACGCCTTCCAGCAGAGCTACACCGGCGGCACGGTGATGCATGTCTACCTGGGTGAGGCCAACGCCGACCCCGAGGCGGTGGCCGCCTTCGTACGCTGCGTCTGTCAGCGTTACCGCCTGCCCTACATCAGCCTCACCCCGACCTTCTCGATCTGCCCGCAGCACGGTTATCTCTCGGGCCGGCACGACAGCTGTCCGCATTGCGGTGGGGCCTGCGAGGTCTACAGCCGGGTGGTTGGCTACCTGCGCCCGGTGCAGCAGTGGAATACCGGCAAACAACGCGAGTTTGGCCGTCGTCGCACCTTCTCCCTGAGTGGGGTACAGGCGGCCGGGATCGGAGCCGCCTCGTGAGCCTGCCGATCGCCGCCTTCACCCCGCTGACCCTGAGCGACTACCCGGCCCATGTCGCGGCCATGGTCTTCCTGCGCGGGTGCAGCATGCGTTGCCACTACTGCCATAACCGCGAGCTGCTCTGCGAGGGTGACACCATCCCCGTGGATCAGGTGGTGCTGGCCTTGACCACTTTGAGCGGCCGCATCGAAGGCCTGGTGATCACCGGCGGCGAGCCCTGTCTGCACGGCGAGTTGCCGGTTTTTTGCGCCCTGGTGCGGGGCCTGGGGCTCAAGGTCAAACTCGATACCAACGGCGCTCACCCTGACCTGCTGACCGGCCTCCTGGCCGAGAACCTGGTCAATCATGTCGCCCTCGACCTCAAGGCCGCCTGGGCCTCCTATGATCGGGTCACCGGCAGCCAGGGCCTGGCCCCGGCGGTGCAGGCCAGCCTTGCCGCCCTGCGCCACCATGCCGTCCCCTACGAACTGCGCTCCACCCTCAGCGACGCCGACCACGATGCTGATGACTTGGCAGACCTCCGCAGCCAGGTGCAGCCGGGCGAGCGGTGGTTCCTCCAGCCCTGCCGGCCCACTCCAGGCTGCAGTCACAACCGTCCGCCAGCACCGCAGCTCATCGAGAGCTGCCGCGACCGGGCCCGCGAATCCGGCGTGGTGTGCGCGATCCGGGGGTAAGGGCCCGTCAAAAAAAACATTACATTTCGCTTGATCTTTTGCCGCCCTTCTGCGTTGCTTATCGCTCATCGCGCCTTGAAGGATCGACAAAATCTCTGCGCGATCTGTAACGTTTATTACTTTCCGCACCCTAACGTCACTGCCGCCAAGGTGGTGACGCCTGCAACAAGGAAATGGATTCCCCATGAGCGACTATGATGTGATCGTGATCGGCGCCGGCCCCGGCGGCTATATCTGCGCCATTCGTCTGGCCCAACTCGGCAAAAAAGTTGCCATTATCGAAAAACGCGACGCCACAGCCAAACGTGGCCCGTCCCTGGGCGGCACCTGCCTGAACGTGGGCTGTATCCCTTCCAAGGCGCTACTAGACAGCTCTGAGCACTTCTACAACGCCGGCAAACATTTCGCTGAACACGGCATCCGCTGCGAGCAGCTGGAGCTGGATCTGGCGCAGATGATGAAGCGGAAACAAAAAGTGGTCGCAGGCCTGACCGCCGGCGTCGCCTTTCTGATGAAGAAAAACAGTATCACCGTGATCGGCGGCGAGGCCCAGCTCGGCGACGGCACCGACGTGGTGGTGGACGATACCACCTACACCGCCGGCGCGGTGGTGCTGGCCATGGGCTCGGAGGCCAGCCCGCTGCCGCCCCTGCCCTTCGACGGTAAACGTATCGTCAGCAGCACCGAGGCTCTGGAACTGACGCAGGTCCCCGAACGCCTGGTGGTCGTCGGCGGAGGCGTCATCGGCCTGGAAATGGGCTCCATCTGGGCCCGTCTGGGCGCCCAGGTCGAGGTCCTGGAATTCATGCCCAGCATCGTGCCGGGCATGGACACCGAACTGACCGCTGCCCTGCAGAAATCACTGACCAAACAGGGCCTCCGCTTCCACCTGCAGCATCAGGTCACCGGCGATGATGGCAGCGCGGTCACCGCCACCGATGCCAGCGGCGCGGAACAACGCTTCGAATGTGACCACGTACTGGTGGCCGTGGGGCGTCGCCCGGCCAACGCCAGCTTGGCAGATGCCGGCATCCTGCTGGACGAGCGTGGTTTCGTCCAGATCGACAAACGCTTCGGCACCAGCCGCCCGGGCGTGTATGCCATCGGCGACCTGGTCCTCGGTCCGATGCTGGCGCACAAGGCCGAAGCAGAGGGCCTGGCGGTGGCCGAAGTGATTGGCGGCCTGCCGACCAGCCACGACGCCGACCTGATCCCCGGCGTGGTCTACACCCACCCCGAGCTGGCCGGCATTGGCCTGAGCGAAGAAAAGGCCAAGCAGCGCGGCATCGCGGTCAACATCGGCCGCTTCCCTTTCATCGCCAATGGCCGCGCCAAGGCTACCGGCGAAGTGGATGGCCTGGTCAAGGTCCTGGCCAACGCCGAAAGCGACAAACTGCTGGGCGTGCACATCCTCGGCCCCCACGCCTCGGACCTGATCGCGGAAGCGGTCACCGTGATGAGCTTCGGCGGCTCCGCCGAAGACCTGGCCCGGGTCTGCCATGCCCACCCGACCTTCTCCGAGGGCCTGAAGGAAGCCGCGCTCGATGCCAATGGGCGGATCCTGCACGGCTAAGGGTGCGGAAAGAAATAAAGGTAGCAGATCGCGCAGAGATTTTGTCGATCCTTCAAGGCGCGAAGAGCGAGCATATCGAGTATATGTAAGCGATAAGCAACGCAGAAGGGCGGCAAAAGATCAAGCGAAATGTAATGTTTATTTTTTGACGGGCCCTTAGCTCTGACGTTGTATGGCACTGGCCGCCATGCAAATGGTGGCAGTGCCAATGGCAGAATAATCCCAACGGTCACAACCCACAGCCATAACCGGCTCGCAGCTCGGTTGTAGGTCGATGCGGGGCATCGTGGGAACCGACTGGCCGATGGCCTTGAACCAGGTTACGTTTGCCCGAATCGCCTGCAGCCGCTGCTGGATCCGCGGAATGATCAGCGGATCACGGGCGATGCTTCCCTCCAGAAACAAGCGCACGCCTTCACCACCCTGCCGCAGCAGCGTAACCAGAACAGAATGAGCCAGGCAATCGATACCGCGCGGAATCATGGCTGCTGCCAAAGACTGCAGGAGCGCAAGGTCCACAGCACTGCAGGTCTTCTGTAATTCGGCCAGGCCAGCCTGCGGACCTGCTTCCGGCAGGGTGCTGGCCCACAGGTCGAAGACGAGCTTGGAGTCATGCGGATTCGACAGCCAAGCGGTCGAGTCGAACGAATCCAGGCCCAGCCCCTGGCCCTTTGCCCAGGCCACCGCACGACCAAATCCACCATAGACCCCCTTGCCAGCGATGGTGAATTGATACTGACACCTATCGGTCTGCGCTGGTGGCCACAGCTCATCATCTGCCAGAATCGGCGCTTGTCCGGTTACCACGAAGGCGCGCTCGTCGCTCGTCGCCAAGCCGGTGCCGCAGACCAGCAGCTGAGTGGCCTCCGTACTGGCGGCATCGCTCAGACTGAGCGCACCGTGATGGGCCAAGACGCCATCCGAGGCGACCAGAATGCGAGCACGCTGCACACCGTTCTGTTGCAGCCAGGTCTGCAGGCGGTTATGGAATGCTGCCTGCTTTTGGCACTGAGCCATGTCACGGCAAATGAAGTCGGTAATGGTCGGTACTTTGCTGGGATGAAAGGGCACCCCGTCGATCAGAGCAACCGGCAGCGCCACACCGATAACCGGGCATTCGCTGTGCCGGAGATAGGCCGCGGTGTCGGGATGCGCGAAGAGCAGGTCCTGCAGCCAGTCTTGCCAAGGCCGAGGCTGCGCTGGGTTTTTCCCGGCGCGGCAATGCGACACCTGCACCGTTCCACCACGCCGACTGGCCAACAGACACTTATGGTTGCTGCCACCCACGGATATGGCGAGTACCGGGTCGTGATCCTGAAAGACCGCCGGCCGCGCCTTGGCGACGGCAAAATGCGGCGTCAGGCCGGTTTCGAGTATTGCGAACCGGCCACGCTGATAACATGTCCATAACTGCTGGAGATCATCGTCGGGATCATAACAAAAGCGCCGTTGGATCCGCTCGAGACGAGCAGTCAATCCGGTATCAGAAAATGCTGTCATACTGGTATGACAAGTCATCAGTCCGGCATGGCAATCAATTTCATGACTACTTGAGCCTGCGTGAAATACGCAGCTCGCTCAAACCCAGTCTGTTGACATCACTCTTCGATCACGATCCGGAAGCCTAAATAGCGACTGCGCAGATCTGGGTCCAGCGCCGTCCGGTTGGCAATGCGTATGGCATCTATGTTGTCATTCCAGCCACCGCCACGCGCTACCTTCTTACTGCCCTTCTCTACCAAGGGATCCTCCCGCAGATTGGCGATGTTCTCCTGATACGAATCAGCAGTCCACTCCCAGACGTTGCCCAACGTATCGTGCAGACCCCAGGCATTGGCCTGCTTGAATCCTATGGCGTGCGTCTCGTATTTGCTGTTACCACGGAACCAAGCGACTTCCGCGATCACTTCGGGCGACCACTCGCCACCAGCACGACAAGCATATTCCCATTCCGCTTCGGTGGGAAGGCGGATGACCGCATGATCATAACGCTCCTGCAGTTTACTGATGAAACGCATGGCTTCATGCCAGTTCACCTGTTCCACTGGGCCATCACCACGCTCGAACTTGGACGGGTTGCGACCGATGATGCGAAGATACAAGCGTTGCGTCACCTCACGGTCGGCCATCCAGAAACCCTTGCTCAAACGTACCGGATGTTGCGCTTCATCCGCATCGCGATCCCGTTCATTTTCGGGCGAACCCATCTGAAACTCGCCCGGTGGGCACCAGCGGAAACGCACAATGCTGTCGTCCACCTTCATATCGGCCCAGCGTCCGAATCGGTCTTCATCGGCGGCTATGGACCAACTGGGCCGATCACTCACCAGTTCGTCTTCGATCGTGACCAAAAACGACTTCAACTCCTGGGCCTGTGGTGAGGTTTCCCCCAGCAAGCGCATGGCGACAGGCAACAGGTCCTGCGCCTGACTCCGACGGTCCTTTCGCGCGCTGATTTCACGCAGCTCCACCATGGCCTGTTCCAGCTGCTGCACCGCTTGCAACTTCTGGCTCCAGCGTGCGACATCGGCATCCGATTCACCGACCAGTGCCGTCAATCGTTGCAGATCATCAGGCGCTCCCGGATCGATGGACTTGGCCTGGTTCAACGACTGGAGTCTGTTTTTGAGCAGGCCGACTTCCTCCAACTTGTCCCGACGGCTGCGCAAGAGATCAGCATCGTGATAGGGATTGGCGGCATACTCCTGAAGGAGGGTCGCGAGACCGGCTGGTATCGGCGCCACGTCGTCCAGCACGGCGGTCTCGCGAGCCAGAGTCTGACTGCGTTCCCAAATCTGCAGCCGTTGTCGTGCCTGGATCAGGACCGCATCATCCAAGGGAACCAAAAGAGCGTATTCACGCAGGGCCTCAGACCAGGTTTCGTCCGGCGTGATACCAGACAGTTTCTGGCGCAACTCATTATGCCGCTCATGCGCACGAAGCCGTTCGCGAGCCTGGACCACCATCGGATGCTGTTCGCTGGCCACCTCGGCGTAGGCATCGCAGGCCGCACGCAGCTGGACCGGATCATGAGTGGGGTCAGCCAAGGCATCGCTCAACCGCTTATGCAGATGCAATCTCTTCTGCCACCGCACCACATCCGCATCGCCAGCTCCCACCAATTCCGACAACCGAGCCAGCGTAGCGGCGTCGGCCGTGGTGATTTCGCCGGCCTGATCAATGCGCTCATGCAACAGCTTCCGCAAGCGCCGAGCCTCGGCAGTCTGGTCCTGGCTAGTGGCCAAAGCGACAACTCGATTGTCGTCGGCTCCAAGCACCAGTCGCAGCCACTGCAGGCAGCTCTGAACGCGCTGACTCTGGCCCGCCGCAATGGCCTGCTCGGCCAGGGACAAGACCGCATCGCCATATCGATCCGATGCCCAGGTACGCACATCCTTGAGGCTGGTGGCCACCGGCGCTGCCACCTGTTGTTGCTCCACCACAGCGGCCGCGGCTGCGATATCATCGGCATCCATGGCCTGTTTAAAACGGGTCTGCAGGGATTGCAGAAGTTGCGCTTCACGCTTGGCAGCAAAAAAGGCGCTCAGAATACGCGGCTCATGATGCGCCAGGCCTGCCGCCAGAAGACGTGCCGCTTCCGGATGCCGCGGCGCAGCGATGGCCTGGTCCAGTTCAATGAAGCGGGCCTGGATCGCCTCCGGCAACAGATTGAAAGCCGTGTCGATGACATCCTGCCGTTGCTGCTCCTCAGCCTGCTGCAGGAGGTCTTCAACCGTGGGCCAGTCACCTTGCTCCACCGCCAAGGTGATACCAGTTGGACTCAGCTCCGCCTTCGGTTCCGGATCTGGGACCTCTGGATCTAACTCCGGCGCTGGTGTCACCACCGGCTCTGGCGTCACCACCGGCTCCGGTGACCGATGGTGCAACCAGAACCATACCCCGCTCCCCGCAACCAGCGCGACCAACACCAGGGCAAGCAACCAATGACGACCACCACCGACTGGAGCAGCGGTGTTGGTGGGCTTCAACGGGGTTTTGGGAGTCGTGGGGTCCATTGGTACCGTCAAGGCTTCGGCACCTGGCATCACGGTCACATCGTCAGCCGCGTTGCCCTGATTGGCGTGGATCAACGCCAGGCGGAACTCCGCCGGGGTGTCGAATCGTTGTCCCCGGTCCTTGGCCAGCGCCCGTTTGATCACCTCCCATAATGCTGGTGGGACGTCACTGCGCACCTCACCGATATCCGGCGGTTCGGCATGCAGCACCTTATCGGTGACCGCATAGGGCGTGGATCCCCGGAAAGGCGGATTGCCGGTAAGGCAGGCATACAGGGTGGCAGCCAAAGCGTGGATATCAGAACGGATATCGATGTCGGCGATGCCAGTGATCTGCTCGGGGCTCATGTAGGCCGGGGTGCCGATACCCAGACCGGTCATGGTCATCCGGTCGTCACCAGAAAGCTCCCGCGCCAAGCCCAGATCACCCAATTTGGGGACCTGATTCTGATCCAGGAAGATATTCTGGGGTTTGATATCGCGATGGATCAAGCGGGCTTCGTGGATCGCCTGGAGGCCATCGGCGCACTGCGCAATGATGGTGACCGCCTGATGCATGGGCATCGGCCCCTGGCTGATCCACTGCGCCAAATCACCACCGCTGACGAACTCGAAGGCCATGAACAGGACGCCATCACGAAAATCCGCATCATGGATACCGACGACGTTTCGATGGAAGACCTTGGCTGCCGCCCGAGCCTCACGCAGGAAGCGCTGCACGTACTCCGGTTGGCTAGCGATGTGGGGCTGCATTACCTTCAGCGCCACCTGACGATCCAGGGTCTGATGCCGGGCCAGATACACGCAGCCCATGCCACCCTTACCCAACTCGCGCTCGATGAAATACGGTCCGAATTGGCCGCCCGGCTGAATGCCGACGGCCATGCCACCGCCACCGGCATGGGCAGAAGTGGCCATGGTCACCATGCCCGAGGGCTGGCGGGTCGGCGGCGTGGTGATGGTTGGCTGATGATGGAAGGTGGCCCCGGAAGTGGGCGTACCAGACTGCGCCGGAGATCCCGACTGTGATGGCGTGCCCGGCTGCGCCGGCCGGGTTGGTGTCTGTCCGGCTTCCTGAGTCGGCTCGGCCCAGGGGACCGGGGCATAGCCATCGGCACCAGCGCCACCGGCTGGCAGGGTCTGATCATCATCGCGCGGGGGCTGATCGGTCATGCTGCCGCTACCATGTCACGCCAGTGCGGGGACGCCAGTAGCCGATACGGGATCATTCGAAGGTCTGATTCTCACCACGGAAGCGATAGGCGACCTCCAACGTGAGGGCGAAACCATCGGTGTCCCAGTCGATATCCAGGTCGTTGTCGGACAGTTCCACCGTAGTCCAACGATACTCGGCATTGGCACCAAGGACGACATTGCGATGTACTGCAAGGTAGCCACCAGCCCGCAAGCCGTATTCCAGTTGGACGCCGGAAGCCTCGAATCGCTCACCACCCCCCAGATCCAAGTCCAAGGTACTCAGGCCAGGACCAAGAAAAGCCGTCCCTTCAACGTGGAAATCGTCGTTGATGGCATAACCGGCCCCCAGCGTGCCAGTGACACCAAGTACGTTGTAATCACCATCCACATAGGAATTGAAGCCGTAGTACAGCTCGCCGCCGTAGATGAAACCGAAGGGGCTTTCCAACTGAACCGGTGAAAAACGACCGGATACAGCCAGGCGATAGCTGTCATCGAAGGTATCCGAGTCACTGATACTGGCGGTATCGTTGGACACCGTGAAGTCGAAGTCCTCGGGCAGAATGCCGAATCCAACTCGGAGATCGGCGACTTTGAGCTCAGCAGCGCTGAGCAGACAGCTGCTGCTCAAGGCGATGAGACAGGTTCGACGCAAGAGGCTCATGCTGGTATCCTTGTGCAAGGGGAATGTGGACCCTGGGAACAATAGAGCCGACCCCATTGCTGTAAAGATGGACAGGCCTCTCTACCAACTCACAGCATATCCGCCTGCCCGCTTTCGCGCAGCCGCTCGACCACCTGCTTCACCCCCTGGCTGGCCCCCTTGCCACACACCAGAATGGCTTCTGGCGTCGCGATGATGCTCACCCCCTCCAAGCCGACCGTCGCCACCAGCTGTCCGGATTCAGCCAACACCATGCAATCACTGCTCTCCACCGCCATGGTCTTGCCACGTAGAATCAGGCCATCGGGACTCACCGGCAGGTGATCATACAGGGCATCCCAGCTACCAACGTCATCCCAGTGGAAGGGTGCGGTCAGGACGTGGATCTGATCGGCCTTCTCCAGCAGGACATAGTCGATGGAGACTTTTCGCAGGGGCTCGTAGGCCGCGAACAAGCTGGTATCGAAATCACCAGTTCCCCAGTGCTCCTGCACCGGCTGCAAGGCTTCTAGCAGATGCTTCGCATGTTGCTGCAATTGCTCCAACACAACATCGGCACGCCAAACGAAGATGCCGGAATTCCAGCGGTAACTGCCATCAGCCAGATAGGCCTCAGCGGTCGGCAGATCCGGCTTCTCGCGGAAAGCCGCAACCCGGTTGACGGCGATCCCATCCTGCGCTGGCAGCGACTCGCCCAGCTTCACATATCCGTAGCCCGTCGCGGCATAGCGTGGTGGGATACCAAAGGTGACCAGACTGCCGTTCTGTGCTTCGGCGGCGGCGGCCAACAAAGCACGCTGGAACTCGTCGGCCGGATCGATGGCGGCATCGGCCGGCAGCAGGATCATGGTCCCCTGCGGATCGATACGCTGGACCACCAGGGCGGCCAGGGTGACGCAGGCGGCCGTATCGCGGCCCATGGGCTCGGCGATGATGTGCTCTGCCGGCAACATGGGCAATTGTCGCCGGGTTTCCTCAGCTAGAGCCGCGGTGGTCACCACCAGGATGCGTTCAGTCGGGATGGCCGGCTGCAGACGAGCCACCGTGGCCTGGATCATGGTGTCCTGGCCGATGATGCGCACCAATTGCTTGGGCTTGCTGGAACGACTGACCGGCCAGAAACGGGTACCGGACCCACCAGCCATGATGACCGCGTAAGTCGAATCGGACATGAAGACCTCACTTCCGGGTGGTGTTGCTTGCACCCGAAAGCGGCTCAGTCAATCAGTGCGGTCCGACAGTCAATCGGGGCCACCCTTCGGCGTGCCATCTTCAGCCGATTGCCCCCTCGAGGTTGCTTCGCGTCTGCTTGAAAAATCAGCGCTGGGCTCGATGAGAAAGGGCAAGGCTCTTACATGACGGGGCCCTCAGAGGGGGCGTTGCCCCCTCGCGATATCCGTCGCCCCCCCCACGGCCTCGGTCGGCCGGTCTCGCGCTTGGACGCGCTCGCCTGGGCCAAACCAAATTCAATCTCTGAGGGACGCGTCTTACATCACCGAGGCTGGTCGGTCGCCAGTCAGAGCAACCAACAAGCGATGCAATACCGCGCGCGGGTTGTCGGTGGTCACACAATCGACCAGCGGCACGCCGCGATGCTGGCAGACGCGAGCCAGCTCATGGCGATGCGCTCGTACCACCTGCTGATAGCTGTCGCGGATCGCGCGCGGGTCTAGACCCAGCCGGCTGGCCTCTTCCAGGCCGATAAACTCGGTCGGATCATCCACACCCAGATCGCGTTCGTCTGGATCCAGCACCCAGATGACCGCCGGGGTATGGCCACGGTGACACAGCCGGTCCAAAGCCGCACTGAGCTCCTCCGGTGTATCGAGACAATCGGAGAAGATCAGTGCCAAACCCCGACGCAGCTGCAGGCGACCAAACTGGTCCACCATACTCGCCAGGGCCTGATCGCCCACCGGTTCGACCACGTCCAAGCCAGCACAGAAGCCTTCGAAATGCTGGGAACTGCTACCAGCGCGTGGTGCCCCGGCCGTTTCCTTCAGCAGCACGCTGCCAAGGGTGTCGTGCTGCTCGATCACCAGATAGCCAATGGTTGCTGCCAAAATAGCCGCATAGCGCCATTTGCTCAGCACTGCCCGCTGGCCCTGATAGCTCATGCTGGCGGAACAGTCCATCAGCAGCCAGCAACAGAGGTCACTTTCCGCTTCGTACCGGCGAATGACCAAGCGATCGGCACGACCAAGGATCTTCCAGTCCAGATGTCGGATATCGTCACCCGAGACATAGGGCCGATGATCAGCGAAATCGACGCTCTGCCCCTTCCGCTGCGAGCGGTGGATACCAGTATGCAGACCATCAACCACCGCCCGCGCTGCCACGTGGACATGCGGTAGATGCGCCAGGGCGTGCAGGTCGACCAGATCATTGCGGGCGGACATGACTGACAGCCTGAAGTCGATGCCGCCCCTGTCTACTGGAGACGAGACAGGGGCCACTCTTCGTGAGCTTAGCGCGGCCCTGGATCAGTGGTCATGACCCTCATGACCCGGCAATGCCACCTGGGCCCGCTGCCGTTCGCCCGCGTCGTTGCGGTACTCCAGCCACAAAGCACTGTCGGGAAGGCGACTCGCTGGCCATAAACCCTGTAACACCGGTACCCTTGCCGGCATTGGACATATGCTACCACCATAGGATACGTTATTGCGCCGGTACCTCACCCCTCTCCACCTCCTCTGCGGCGGCCTGCTGAGTCTGTTCATTGCTGGCATCGTCGGCCTGATCCTGGCCGACGGCACTTACTTGGTGGCCAAGGGGCTGGGCCCAGCCGACATCTGGGCCTTGCTGACCCGCGAGCAGGTGCTGTTCGCCATCCGTATGAGCTTGGCCACCTCTCTGTGCAGCCTGGCGCTGATCCTGGTGACCGCGGTGCCTATCGCCTATGCCCTCAGCCGCTACCGCTTTCCCGGACACGCGGTGGTCAACACCCTGGTGGATGTGCCCATCGTGTTGCCGCCGGTGGTGATCGGCATCTCCCTGCTGTGTTTCTTCTCGTTCGGCTTCGGCATCGCCATCAAACAGGCGCTGGCCGCTTGTCAGCTGCATCTGGTCTCGAGCATCGGCATCGTCCTGTGCCAATACCTGGTCGCGATCTCCTACTGCATTCGGGCCGTGAAGGCCGCCTTTGATAACGTCGACCCGGAATTGGAACAGGTTGCCGGCTCGCTGGGCTGCCCGCCCTGGCAGGTCTTCTGGCGCGTCTCACTACCGCTGGCCCGTGGCGGCATCCTGGCCGGCGGCATCATGGCTTGGGCGCGCGCCCTGGGGGTGTTCGGACCGCTGATGGTCTTCATCGGCACTGCACCACGGGTCATGGTGATGCCGACCACCCTCTGGCTGGAACTCTCCATTGGTAATATCGAGACCTCCGTCGCCATTGCCCTGATCATGCTGCTCATGGCCGGCAGCGCCCTGGTCCTGGTGCACTGGCTCAGCCCGGAAGGACGCGCTCTGTGAACGGGGGATTGCAGCTACAGGATATCAGCATCCAAGTTGGCGAATTTGCCTTGCACATCGACATGCTGCATTTTCCCGGTCGCGCCTACAGCATGCTGGTGGGCCACACCGGTGCCGGTAAAAGCCTGTTGATCAAAGCCATCTGCGGATTGCAGGCTCTGCAGCACGGCAAGGTCCGACTGGACGATACCGAGCTGACCGCCCTCCCCCCCCACCGCCGTCGCATTGGCTACGTACCGCAACACGGTGCCCTGCTGCCGCATCTGGATGTTGCCGCCAATATCGGCTTTGCCCTGGACCTGTTGGACTGGAAAGCCGCTGATATTGGTCCTGTGGTGGCGCGGATCGCCAAACAGATCGGCATCACCCCGCTGCTGGCGCGCAATACGCGCAGTCTGAGCGGAGGTGAACGGCAAAAAGTCGCCCTGGCCCGGGCCCTGGTTCGACAACCCCGTTTACTCATTCTGGATGAACCGCTCTGCGCGGTGGACGAGACCATGCGCGAAGAACTCTGTCAACTGCTGCAGAAACTGCATAAACAGGGTCACTTGACCACCATCCATATCTGTCACAGCCAAGCAGAAACCGAGCAGCTGGGAGAATACCTGGTCCGACTGGAAGGCGGCAAGGTTGTTCACGCCAAAGCAATGGAGACGGCGGCATGAAAACACTCCGCTGGCTGCTGCTCCCGATCGCCCTGGCGGGCTTGCTCTGGCTGCTGTTTCCCACGGGGCCCGGTGGCGCCAACGCGCCACTGGTCTGCCACGTGGGCGGCACCATGACCCCGCTGTTCTTGGACCTGGCCGCCGCCTATCGTGACCAGGGTGGGGCTGCCGTCAGCATCACCTCTGCTGGCTCGGGCGAATTGATGGCAACCATCGAATTGCAACATCACGGTGACCTGTACGTATGCCACGATCCCTTCATGGATCGTCTGATGGCGCGCGGACTGGGCATAAACGCCTGGCGTCTGGCAGAATTGAAACCGGTGCTGATCATCGCCAAGGGCAACCCCAAACAGATCACGGGCCTGAAGGATCTGTATCGCGATGACGTCCGTGTCATGCTGACCAACCGCGAGCACTCCACCCTGGGCAACATGTTGCCCATCATCTTCCAGCGCGCCGGCTTGGACCTGGACGCCCTGTTTCGCGACAAACAAGTAGACACGCATCGTTCCGGATCGCATGTCGCCAACCTGTTGATCATGGATGCCTGCGATGCTGCTCTGGTTTGGCAGGTGGTGGCGCACCTGCGTGCAGACGAAGTGGACGTGATCCGCATCGATCCACACTTACCGCGCCCTGGCATCGACACCATCACCAGCGCCACCGGCAAAGAATATCCGGTGGCCCCGGTTCGGGTCACCATCACCCGCCTGGCTTGCTCCACCCAAGCAGCCGTCGCCGAAGACTTTGTCCGCTTCACGCTGTCCGATGCTGGCATGGCCCTGGTGCGCCAGCACGGATACGCTGTCGACTTCACCGCCGGACATCCGGAATACGTCAATGGCATTGCCAATCCTCATATTCTCCTCGAGGAGTAGACCATGCGCGATCTACTGATCGGACTCAGTTGTTTTTTCATAGGCGCCGCTTTCACCTGGACGCTGTATGCGATCAATCCCAAGCCCTACACCCCACCTACGATCAGTCAGGCCACGCCTGGTGGCCACCCGGTGGTCAAACTGCCAAAGCCCGGTGAAAGCTATGAGATTCTGGGCGAACTGCCCGGCTTGGCGAATTTCGCAGTCCGTTACGATAACCAGTTTATCCGCGGTGGAGCCTTTTATGCGGAAGAAGGCGCACAAAAACTCAAGGAAATGGGAATCCAGACGGTAATATCAGTGACGCCCACCAATCTGGAACGAGTGCTGTGTGACAAGTACGATCTCACTCTGATCGAAACGCCCTTTGAGAATGGTGATTTGCCTGCTGCCTTCGTCCAGGACCTGGTGCACAAACTGAAAAACTGCGACAAGCCGGTCTACGTCCACTGCCATGGCGGCACGCATCGCGGCGGTGCCATTGGCATCATGTACCGCATTGGCTGCAACGGTGAATCCCCCGAAAAAGCCATCGCGGAATACGAAGCTCTTGGCGGCGACCCGCACAACAAAGATCAGGTCCTGACCGAATCGATTATGCGGGCCCTGGCTGGGAAGCAGACATGAAAAGCGACATCCCCACACATCTACCTGCTTACCACGGCAAGGGACGGATACTGCGCCTAAAAGAAGGCTACAATCCCAATTCCAGCAGCCTGGGCTCGGTGGTCTTTTCGATTCCCGCAGCCCTGGCCGCCGCGCCACTTATCCTCGGCGCAGCAGCGGCTTATCTGGCAAGCCGGCAGAAGGAAAGCGATGATGATTAGGCTGGTTCTCTTATGGTCCCTCATCGGCACGCTGCTGCCAGCAGCCGATGGATCAATGCAGTCCTACGACAGCAATGATCCGCAATTCGTCGCCGCCGATGAATTGATGAATCAATGCCGCCTAGCCACCTGCAATCCGGCCCAGGCCGAACTGCGGATCGAGCAACTACAAAACCTGCTGGCAACACAACCGGATTATCCGCATCGCGGCATGACCTGGTATTTTCTTGGCATGCATCAGCAACAATTGCAACAATACGGTGCAGCCGTCAGCAGCTTCAAGCAAGCCCTCTACGCCGATCCGCAACTGCTGAACCGTACGCCGATCCAACACTACATCATGCGCTGCAAACGTCAGGACATCACTCAGCGAGGACCGGTCATCGCCACCGCCATCGCCGGGACCCTGCTCCTTCTGGCCTTGATCGTCGTCCTGGCCAAGCCCCCCCCTGGCCGGGTCTGGCGGCGGACCAGCTTGGTGTACGGCGGCGGTCTGGCCCTGTGGCTATTATTGGTCGTGCTCGTGCCCGTGGCTTTTGGCCCCGTGGTCAGCGGCACCGGTGATTTTCCCCAGCCAGTCTACATCGGTCATCAACTGCAGCAACCGGGACACCAGGTGTTGTGGCAACTACTCACCTATGGCAGCCTGGCCCTGATCGCCAGCGCGCTGGTGTCCCTGGCGGCAAGCCGGCTTTCCGCTCGCAATCGTGCTCCGGCAGCAATCATCGCCAGCTTGGTGGTCATTTTCCTGATCCTCGGCAGCGGCTACCTGCGGCATTGGCATGGCCGCTTCAGTATCCATGATGGCCAGGTGGTATTCCTGGTCCGCGAAATCGCCTGGAAACAGGATGTTCCGGATGAAATGCTGCCTCTGTTCGACGAGGATTTCCGCAACCGGATCATCCAGGCGAAGCAGGAAACCAAAAAATAATGACCACCGTGCAACATCGCTATGAATCCTTTGGCGGCATCATCGCCAACAACGACCCGCCCTTTCTCGCGTATGTGGACCGGCAGTTCATGCGCGAGCAGGGCTATACCGATTCCGTAAAATGGCAGGGCCCAGAAACCATCGATCGCCTGTCGGCGCCGGTCGAGGTGCACTTGGCCTGCACCAATCGCTGCCAAGCCGGCTGCCCGCATTGCTATGTCTCGGCTCAGTCGAACGATCCGGATGAACTCGACACCAATGCCTTCAAAGCCGCACTCGACAAACTAGCGGAAATCGGCGTCTTCCATGTCGCCCTGGGCGGTGGTGAGGCCCTCGAACGCGACGATCTGTTTGAACTCGCAGCGCATGCCCGTGCCATTGGCCTGGTCCCCAACCTGACCAGTAATGGCTTGCTGATCAATGAAGCCATCGCAAAAAAAATGACCGTTTTTGGGCAAGTGAACCTCTCCCTGGATGGCGTCGGCGACGCCGCTCGCGCATTCCGCCCACTGTTGAATTTCGATCGCATCGATCGTGCTTTCGATCAGCTGCTGGCCGCAGGAGTCCGTTGCGGCATCAACTGCACCCTGGGTCGGGACAACTACCCACACCTGTCAGAGCTGTTCCAGTATGCGGCCGACAAAGGCTTGGCGGAAATCGAATTACTGCGCTTCAAGCCAGCCGGCCGCGCCATCAGCCACTGGCAAGCACAGAAAATGACGCCGACGCAAAACCGCGAATTCTTCCCACATATTCAGGCGCTGGCCGAACTGGCCCCCTTCCCGGTCAAGATCGACTGCAGCTTCGTCCCCATGCTCTGCGCCTGCGACCCCCCCATGGAATTACTGCAGCAATTTGGCGTCTGCGGTTGCGAAGCCGGCAATTTCCTTTTGGGAGCCAACAGCGCCGGCCGCGTTGCCGGTTGCTCCTTCCTGCCGATGACTGACCTGCGCATCGCCGATCTGGCCGATGCCTGGGATACGCATCCCCGTCTGGAAGCATTGCGTAGCGCCCCTGAGCGACTGGGCGAACCCTGCACCAGCTGTCCCTACCTGCAGCTCTGCCGCGGCGGCTGCCGGGCCGTCTCGCTGGTGGCGCATGGTAATCCGGACTGCCCGGATCCGGATTGTCCGCGCGTGGCGACTGCCTTATGAAATGGCTCCTGCTCCTGATTGGCCTGATTCTTCTGATCTGGCTCGTCAGTCCCGCCGCACAGTCCGAAAAATCGCTGCGCCTGTATGCTGGCGCTGGTCTGCGCCATGGCGTCGAAGCATTGATCCGGGAATACGAGAGCCAACACGATATCCACATCGAAGCCGACTACGGCGGCAGCGGCCTGATCATGGCCCGGGCGCGAGCAGACCGTCGCGCCGATCTGTTCCTACCTGGCGATAGCTGGTACGTCGACCGTCTGGAGCAACTGGGCCGCAGCTGCGACAAACGCGCCGTCATCGCCCGCTTCGTACCAGTGCTGATCACCGCAGCCAACAATCCAAAAGAAATAAACAACCTGACCGACCTCAGCCGACCCGACCTCCGCATCGGCCTCGGCCGCGCCGATGCCTGCCAGATCGGCCGTCTCACTGATCAGATGCTCGAAGCCGCACATCTCACTCGCGATTCGCTGCGCCAACAGGAATCCCTGACGGTCAACGAACTCGGCGTCTGGGTCCAGACCGGCGCCGTCGACGCCGCCATTGTCTGGGATGCCCTCGCCGCCGATCTGGGCAAACGGGTTTGCTGTCTGCCGATTGCTGACGACATCCGCATCGATAGCAAAGTGGTCATCGCCCGCCTGTCCACTAGCCGACAAGCCGAGGCGGCGCAGGCCTTCATCGACTTCTGCCGCGGTCCACAAGGCCAGACCATCCTTGGCCACGCTGGATTCACCGTGGAGTAACGGTGCTCAGCTGACGATCATCGTATCCCCGGCCTGATCCTCGAGGCGGAACACTGGCCGACCGCGTCGCATGCCAATGGCGACCACCTGCCCCGGTTGGATCTGGCCAGAGGCGATCAGGAATAGCGGAAATGCTGGTGGACGGATGCCGTCTGGCGCGCATCCTTTTTGCCGAACCCTCCGCTCGAATCGGATGCAAGTACCATGCGCATTCCCCTGACCTCCCCCCTGCTCACACTCGTCCTGGGCCTTGGCCCCGTGATCACGCCTGCAGACGCGGCCGAACTGGGTGACCAGGCCGGTCGCTACCACAACCTGCTGCAAAAACGCCCCAGCGCCGACAGCCTGTTCCAGCGCTTTCTGGATGTGGCGCTGTCGGAAATACGCATCGCCGAGCTGGAAGACATCCTGCGCGAACAGGCCCAGAACCCAACCGATCAGCTGATCCTGGCGCGTTTCCTGGAGCAGATCGGCCGGGACACCGAGGCGCGCGAGCGCTACCTGGTCCTGCTGCCAGAATCCCCCGACCAAGCCACCATCCACCTGCGCCTGGCCGGTCTGGCCAGCCGACAACTGGATTTCAGCAGCGCCGAAGCTCACGCCCGCCAAGCGGCAGAGCTCGCCGGCGATGCCGATACCCGCAGCCTGGAAGCCGCCATGCGGCTACGCGCGCGCATGCTGGTACGCCTGGGCCAAGGCGATGCTGCGGTGGCCCAGGTCCGTGATCTAACCCGCCGCATGCCCGATGATGAGGTGCTCCAGGAAGACCTGGTGGAACTACTCGCCGACGAAGGCCTGTACGATCAGGCCATCAGCCTGGGCCAGGGCCTGGCCGCTCGCAGCCAGGGGGCGCGCGCGGTGCAGCTACAGCTGCGCTTGGGCGAACTGCAACTGGCCGGTGGCAAGCGGGAGCAGGCTTTGCAGACCTATCGCAGCACCCTAAACCGAGCTGGCCAGGGCAGTTGGCTGGAACGCCAGGTGCTCGCCAGTATCGAACGTTGTTTCCGCCGTGAAGACGACCTGACCGGCCTGGTCGAGGAAATGCAGCAACTCGCCACCGCCCATCCCGCCCGGCTCGGGCTGCAGCGGCGCCTGGCTGAACTGCAATGGGAAAACGGTGCCGGCGATCAAGCCGTCAAAACCCTGCAGGCCCTGCTGCAGCGCGCCCCCACCGATCAGCAACTGCGTCTCAACCTGGCCACCCTGCTGGCGCAGAACGAGCGTCTGGACGAGGCCATCACACTGGCCGAACAACTGCAGACCACCGACACCGACGCCCGCTTTCAATTGGCGGATTGGTATTATCGCGCCGGACGACTCAAGCAGGCAAACCACCTGCTGCAGGACCTGGCCAGCCAGGACGACCACGCCCGGCTGCGTGCCATCCGCTTGAGCACGCAACACCACGATACCGAGACCAGCGCCGCGCTCTTCGCAGTCAATACGCCCAGTCCCAGCCTATTGGAAGCCCGCGCCGAAAACGCCTTGGCCCGCGATCAGCTGGACACCGCGCTGGCGGATATCGATCGCTTGTTGCAGGCCGATCCCCAGGCCCTGGCCCGCGCCGCTGATATTCTCGCTGCGGCCGAACAGCATCAGGCCGCCTTCACCCTGCTGCTGCAGCACCTGGACCCCAACGATGCCCTGCTGCTGGACCGCCTGCTGGAAAACGGCCTCAGTGCCAAACAATTTGACGCCCTCACCCAACCGCTGCGGCAACGCTTGCAACTGATCACCGAGCCAGCGCAATTGCAGACCCCTTTGCGCCTGGGCTTACGCCTGCTGCGGCATCATCCCGATCGCGATGCCTTGGTAGGCACGTTGTCCCAATCCGACCATCCGGCCGAAGTCGCCCTGGCCGTGGCCTGGCACGCCAGTGAAAAACAATGGCAGGAAGCCGAAGCCGCACTGCCCGCCGATCCTGCCTTCAATGGGCAGCTCAGCATCCGCTTGGCCACCCAGCAACACGATTGGATGAAACTCGTTACGCTGCTGGAAACCGAACTCGCCAGCATCGCCCGTCCTCGCGCCGACCATTACCGGCAATTGGCCGAAGCCTACAGCCGTTGCGGTCGATTGAGTGACGCCACCGCCATCACCGAACGCTGGCGTCAGGAACATCCCCAGGACGAAGCCGCCTGGTTGTTGGCCGCCAACAGTCTGGTTCAGCAACAGCAGAACGAGGCCGCCATCGACCTGCTGCGCCAAGCCGTGCAGCGCCTGGACACTCCCACCCAGGCCCTGGCACAATTGGCCCGCCAACTGCAAAACAATGGCGCCTACGAGGACGCCGAACGCTGCTGGTGGCGCCTCTACGATGACGGCGAACAGGCCAGCGAACAGCTGCGCTGGGTCGCATCGCTGGTCGGCAACGCGCAATTGCGCGGCCGCGAAGACGCCCTGATCCAGGCTTTTGAACAACGCGCCCGTTCCAATCCCGGCAGCAGCACGCCTTTATTGGCCCTGGCAGAAATCCACGGCCACCTGAACGAAGGCGGCAAGCAACGCCAGGCCCTGCTGCGCGCCAGCCGCCGTCGTGGCGACGACCCGGAACTCCTGCGCCGCATCGCCCGCCTGGCCCTGGATGAGGGCGACTATCCCCAGGCCGAATTGGTTTTACGCCAGGCATTGGACTTAAAAGCTGAAGCCAGCACTCGCCGCATGCTGGCCGAAGTGTTGTTCGACATGGGCAAGGAGAGCGCCGCGGTGGACCTGCTCCGCCAGGCCCTGTTCGATGCCGACAACGATCCCCAGCGTTGCGCCGAAGACCTGGCCATACTGCTGCTGGACGCCTCCCTACCAGAAGCCGCCCTGGCAGAAATCGATCGCAGCATCCGCAGCCACGGTCCCAGTCACCGCCTGCTCTACCTGCAGGCCCTCTGTGCCTGGGAAATAGGAGACAACGACCGGGTCATCAAGCTGCTGGTGGATGCCTGGCAACTACCGGGGGAACCATACGATCCAAATCAGGCCGCACAGCAGAACCAGATCCTCCCATCTTTCGCTGATTTTATTATGACCAGTATACCACCGGGGACCTGGGAAGTGTTCGGTCGACAGGAACTGTCGCGGCAGATCCGACCAGAAAACCATCGCCACATGCCGCAATCAAATCAGCGCTGGCTACCAAGTGACCGCGACACCCTCCGTTCCGCCGTCCTGCTCTGGATCGGATATATCGGCCGTGACTGGAATCCGGAAAACAGCGATGCAAAAATCCAGCTACTACCGATCGACTTGCAAGAAGATGCTCGAATCCAAATAGCGCTCGACCGGGAAAACCTGTTCGAATTGCAGCAGCAGAAACCGGAGGATGCCACCCTGGCCAGTCTGTTGTTGATGATAAACCTGCATGAGCAGCAAACCATCACCCAGGAATGCGCTCGTGACCTGCTGCAGCTGCTGTCGCCCGACTGGCCCTTTCCGGCCTTTCTTGCCAGCCTCTTCTTGGTGGATTCCGAGAACGATCGCCCAGCAGTCCTGCAGGCCATTTCCAGCTTCGAATTCAACCAGCACACCGCCATCTGGGGCAGCATGTTGCTGCTGGAGCTGATCAAGGACCAGCACCACACGCCAGCACTACGAGGCCGGGTCGTCCCGCCAGAAATCGCCGAGATCGCCCAACAACGACTGCAGCAGGAGTTCAACACGATCATCGAGCATCAGCAGGGACCGAATCGCTGGATGCTGTTCCAAGTCGCCCCTCCCTTGTTGGCGAAAATGCTGGAATCCGAGCAATATGATCAGGCCATCGATTTTCTGCTTATTCTGTACCAGCAGGACACAGCGGCCCAACACCATTCGCCATTCCCCTTCCGGCATCATCAAAGCGCCATCTCCGAATTACCCGAATGGCCCAATAGCTGGGCGGACCTACCAGGCATCCTGGCGGCTTGCCTCCAAACCCATAGTCATTTCCGATCGGTAGACATTCCGATCGAATCCTGGCAGACCCTGCTGGCGAGCGAACGGGATATTCCAGAGTTTTTGCGAGTCCTGTTGGCCATCAAAGCCGAAGCCTCCGATGCCACACCGCGACTGGCCGCCTTCCTGCAAGCCCATCCGTCCCATAGCGACGCCCGCTTGTTGACCGCCGGCTTCAGCGCTGCGGCTGGTGATCATCAACAGGTCGTCGAACACCTGCAGCTGCTCCAACACCAAACGCTGCACCGCGACCTTCGCCGGCGCCTGGACGGCGCCCTTTTGGCGCACGCGCTGCGTTGCGAACCACGCGATGATGAACTCGCCTTGTCCGCAGCCCGACGCATGGGTCGGCACAGCCTGCAAGGCGGCGATCATCAGGTCTTGATGCAGGCCTTCGAAGACCTGGGCAAGCAACAGCTGGCTGCCAATCTCGCGCAGCGCCCGGTGGTCGGCAACCACCAGCAACAATTAATTCGGCGCGATATCCGCGAACGCTTGGAAAAAATGCTGCAGGCCGACAACCGCGATGGCGCGATCCGTCTGGCCACCCAGGAAATCCGCACGGCCTGCCGGCAATTGATCAACCAGAAGTCTTTTTTCTATCGGGGGCATGAGATCAGCAATCTCCTGCAGGCCTGCAAAAAACAAGGGCTCACTGAAGCGATCCTGACCACCTGGCAGGAAAAATCCAACAGCCCGCGCGCCTTGGCCAGTTTCGCACTGGGCGCTGAACTGTTTGATCACCGTCAGCTGGCCCGGCAGTCGTATACCCAGACTCTGGAGCAAATGCCACGCCAACTCGGTGTACGCGCCCGGCTCATGGCCATGCTCAGCGATGACGAACCCGATCGTGCCTTGGAATTGTGGCTCGAATTAGGACAACGAGAGCGCGATACCCTCGGCCCCCTGTTGGTGGAGTGCATGGCGCTCAATGATTATCAGTTTCCGACGCTGCAAAATCCGGGTCTGCCCGAGCTCCTGCCACGCTTGATCGAAGCCGATGCCCAGCCCGGTGAATGGACCCTGCCTGCCGTCGACCGCCTGGTCTGGAAAGCCGATCAGGATCTGTATGACCCCGACAATCATACCGAAACGCTCAGTGAAGCAGATCTGAAACGGCAAGGCACCGTGCGCGATTCTTCCGAACAACTGTGTCGACATTCCGCCTACGCCGATGCGGCCTTCAGCCGCTGGTTGAGCACCTGGCCGCTGGCCGAACGATGGCACGAGCGTGCCATCCAGATGGCCCTGGTGGCCGGTGCGCACGCCCCGGGTCCGGCTCTGTCGAGCCGTCATATAAATGGCAGCCAGAAGAGTCCCTTGGCCTACCGCCCAGCCACCTACCTGTACGCTGCCGCGCATCAGATCGGTCAGCCCGAGCGCTGGGCACAGGAATTCAAGCCAGCCCTGCACACACGACAACGGGTTCCAGCTGATTTCGAACAGCTCTACCAGAAGGACCCACCAGATCTCACAGCGACCAGGCATCTGGATAATCGATACGAATCCTACGACGATGTGCTGATCGACGCCATACTCTGGCACGAGGAGACCGACCTGCTGGTATCCGGTTTCCGCGCGCGACTGAACAAGATCGATTTATCCGGTTATCAGGCCCTGAATTCGCTCTGTAGCTGGTTTCCCATCCTTCGACAGCATCTGGAGCAAGCGTCAATCGATGCGCTCTGGGGTGACATCTTCCGCCACTTTCTGGGCGATGACCCCGAGCAATGGAACAATCAGGTCACCCAGGACCTGCAAGGCGGCTATAACTGGAACCTAATCAGTTATCGCTTCGCTCATGCCTTGCGTCAATTCCTGGATAAACGACCGAGCGAATTCGCGGCAATCATCAGCCACTTGCAACGGGTTCCCAAATTGATCGAAGCTGGTAACCTGCAGTATTCCTTGCGAAACCAATACACGCCCCTGCTTGCAGAGGACGACATCGGCACACTCAAGGGCCAGATCGATCGCATTGGCCTGATCAATGAAGCAACCAGTTTTCACACAGGTTTTGTCCCGGACTGGCACGAAACCTCGCTCCTGGTCGGATTGGTCAACAAGCTGCGTCGAAAGCAATCGCTGAAGCAAGAAATGCAAAACACCTTAGCCGATGATCAGCGCTTTGGCGCCCAGCTGCTGCTGGCCCTGCTGGAAAAAGACAACGATCAGGTGGCCGAATTGCTGGCCAGTCAATTGGACAGACTGCAAGACAAACCCATCAGCGCCCAAGCCAATCTACTGGAGAGTCTGACCGCGCTCGACTTTCCGCTGGCGCATCCGCACGAAGACCTGCAAGCCTGGCTTCAGACCGCCCTCCACCAGCTCAGCGATCAGAAGTACCAGGAGTGGTCGCATCGCGATCCGGACGGCTGGAACGACTATTCCTACAAACGGGATAGCGCCGAAATCATCAGTCTTCTGCTCAAAGCTGGACAAGCCGACCATGCCGAACAAGTCTACCGACAGGCATTCGGAAAAATGCGCGCCAAAGCCGGTGCCAATGATCGGCTCAAGGGCGATGCCGCCAATATCATTCTCGAAAAACTGCTGGAGGAACATCGCAGCCAGGCAACGCTCCGCTTCGCTTTGCGCCATTTGTACGATCCGGAGCTGAATATTTCCTGGGATGATCAGATCCATGGCGAAATCGTACGCGGTATCCGCAGCGAATGTTCAAACGATGCCGAGTGGGCCCAGCTGGCCAAGGCCATCGCTCCCCTGTTCGAGGGCGAACCACTCATCCTGGCGCCACTCTTATCAGGCATCATTGGCAAGTTGGATATCGACTATCCGGATGCCCCTATGCCAGCGGTACTCCAGCTGGCCAAGGCCGACAAGCAGAACCAGACAGACGAAACGACTCGTACGGCGGCTCTGGCCATCGCCACCGACCAGCGCTACAGCGAGCACGCCCGCCTGCATGCCATGGCCAAGCTGGGCAATATTTTTCGGCCAGCCGAAGCCAAAGCCTCCTGGCAGGAAGCGATCCTCCCGCTGGTGGACGCCGGTTTGAGCAGCACCCACGCCCTGGACGACGACCTGTTGGATGACCTGATCAAGGATCTTGATCACCATGCCATCGCCAGCATTGCCGCAGCACTGCGAGCTTACATCCATCGTCATGGCGATGTCGATCTGGATGACGAGCAAGCACAAAAACTGCTGCGCATCGCCATTGATCTCGACGACACCGACTTGCGGCAAGCGCTGCTGGCCAATGACGATTATGCCCTGTGTCGCTATCCAGATAATCTCGCCCTGTGTCTTCGGATCTTGCCCATCGAAACGATGCCAGCCGTGCTCCGCAACGGCCTGCCGCAACTGACATTCCGCTTCGGCAAGAAATTCGACCAGGACTTGGCCAACCACCTGCCAGCTCTGCGTGAACATATGGCCGAGCAACCAGACTTGCTCATGACCAGCCTGATCGTGCTCAACTCCCTTGCCGACCGGCAAGGGAACTCGCAACGCCGCGAACGGATCACGGCCCTGGTCCAGGAAGCCGCCGCGATACCTGAATGGAACAAAGACCTGGCGCTGACCGCGGCGCTGGTCGTCAGCCATGTCGCCCTGCTCGATCAGGTTCCCAACCACATCCTTACCATCGCCACTGACGGCAGCGATCTGACCCGGCTCCTCCTGCAGAATCATCCGAATCGGCGGGAGATTCTCCGCGCCGGCCTGCAACCGGCCATAACCGTCCTCACCAACAACGACCTCACAGCCATCACCGAAGCCTTCGAACGCTCCTATCAGGCCTATACGAGTAATAATGACTATGCCGCAAGACGTCGACTGGAAAATTACATCGTCAGTCTCGATCCCCTCCTCTGGCAGCATGACTGGTGGCAACAGCATCCAGAGGCCCAGATGACCTTGCTGAAATGGAGCCAACAGCTGTCCCGGCATCGCAACATGGGCAGCGAGAGCCGACAACTCTTCACGACAGCCCTCAGCCACGCTTCTGCCAGTGGCAACGCCGATCTCCTGTCTCAAGCTCTGTCTGATATCACCGAACAGGATCGCAAACGCTTCTTTCAAGGTCATGGCTCGCAATTTTTCCGCTCTGTCGCCACGGCCGTCAGCATGAACCCAGCACAGAGTCAGGCGTTTGTGGACACGATGCGACAACAGTTGTCCCAGCACCAGGTCGCCAAGCACTTCAGCACCTGCGGCTGCTCGTGGGACCTGGAGGAACTCGCCGATCAAGACCACAACCTGGCCCGCATCCTGATCGATCTGGCCAGCATCGCCGCCGAACAACATGAGCGCAGCTTCCATTGGGCGGAAGTCGCCGCCTTGCAGACACTGATCGATGACAAGCCGGCTGCCATTGCCAGTTACCGTCAGGCCATCGCCAGGGCCAAGGACGACGATCCCGTCGGAAAATGGGAAAGCGCCCTCAGTGAACTGGAAGCCGAGCATGAGCCATAAGGTCCTGGACCACTTACTGAGTCGAGCGCAGCATGGTCTGAATTCGGCTGCCTGCCGACAGGCTGCGTGGCAGGCTCTGTTCATCAGCAGCTGCCTGGGTGTGGCCTTGGCCAGCACGTGGGTTCTTTCGGGTGCCGCGGTACCAATCAGCCTTCCTCTGATCTGTCTGCTGCTGGGCCTGCTGCTCTGGCCCGTGCTCTGGTGGTGGCGCAGTGTCAGTCGCGCCACCACCGCACAGCTGCTGGACCAGCATTTCCAGCTGCGCGATGGCCTGGTATCGCACGCCCATCTGCCCGATCAGACCGGTTTCCCCACCGTAGCCAGGCAACGTATTGCCGATGATTGCCAAGACCTGGATCTGAACCGCCTGCCACAATTGCAGTCCTGGAGCGGACGTGGCTGGAGCCTGCTGTTGGCCGTGGCACTAACCGCCCTGTGTCTGTTACCGGAATCGGCGCAGCGACAACGCGAACGCCAGCAACAAGCGTCAGAACAAGCGCAGAACCAAGAACAGGCTCAGGTACTCGACAGCCTGCTTGACGATTTGGACCTGCCGGAGCGGAAAACCTACGAGCACCTTCTGGCCGAACTCCGCCAGTCGGACAACCGGGAGCAGGCCCTGCGGATGCTCGCACTGATGGAACAGCAGGCCAGTCAGCACCAGCAACAACTCGACCCGCGGGCCGATCTGCAGCTGTTGGCACGCCTCGGCGAAAAACTCAGCCAGGCGGATGTCCATGCCAACAAGCAGCTGGGTCAGGCTCTGACCCAGGGCCTGACCGGTCAGGCCGGTGAGCTGGTGCAGCAATTGCAGCAAGACCTGGACAACGATGCTCCCCTAAACGAAGCAAGCCAGCAACAACTCCGTGAACTCGGCAGCCAACTGACCCATAACACACCCCAGGATGCCGGCCGCGCTGCGGCCCTGGCCGAACAATTGCGGCAACTGGGTGATCAACTGCGCAAACTCAGCGCCGCCGAAAAACATGCACTGTCGGAAGCAAAACGATTGGGTGAAGTGAAACCCGCCAGCCTGGCAGCCTGCAAGGTCAATCGAAACGGCGCCTGCCAGGGTCTGGATGCCATCGATGCTGTCCTGCAAGGCCTGGAAAAGCGCAAAAAGGGTTCCGAACTCCTGGCCATGCTACGCCAAGGTATTGCTCGCTGCCAAGGCAAAAACCCCGGCACGGGGGCCGGCGAACGGCAATTGAGCCAGGCCGAACAACGTCCTGATCCGGAAGGCGGACTAGCGCAAGCCCGACTGCAGGATACCGGCCAGGGCGAGAGCAGCATCCGTATCCTGGAAGCCGCCAGCGGCAGCGGGCAGCGACAGCGCGTCGCCACTGAACAGCAACATGATTACCAAGCCCAACTGGAATCCTTCATCAGCCGTGAAGACGTTCCGGCCACCCTGCGCCACAGCGTCCGGCAGTACTTCATCACTATCCATCACCTGGACACCCCTGTCAGCACACCAGCCATCCCCAGCCCCGACATCGGAGCCATGCCGTGAGTCAAACCGCCCAAGTCGAAGCAGAATGCGAATTGTTCCAGGAGCGCATCAGCGCCCTACGCGCAGCCGTTGCACGCGTGATCGTCGGCCAGAAACACATCGTCGAACAGGTCTTGATATGCGCCGTCTGTGGCGGCCATGTGTTGCTGGAGGGTCTGCCAGGTCTGGGCAAGACCGCGCTGGTCCATGCCGTGGCCAGCGCCTGCGAATTGCGTTTCCGACGCATCCAGTTCACCCCGGACCTGCTGCCTGCCGACCTGCTGGGCTCAGAGATACTGGTGGACAAGGAAGGCGGTGGCCGGGGTTTCAGCTTCCAACCGGGCCCGGTTTTCTGCCAAGTCCTGCTGGCGGACGAGATCAACCGCGCCACGCCAAAAACCCAGTCAGCGCTGCTGGAATGCATGCAGGAGGGCACGGTCACCGTTGCCAACCAGACCCATCACCTGCCGCGGCCATTTTTTGTGCTCGCCACCCAGAACCCGGTGGAAATGGACGGCACCTTCCCCCTACCGGAAGCGCAACTCGATCGTTTCTTCATGAAACTGCTGATCCACCAACCCGAACGCGCCGACTACGCCGCCATCCTCGACCGTACCACCGGCGTCGAAACCCCACACATCGACCCGGTCTGTACCGGTCCGGAATTGGAGGAATTGGGTCGCATCCTGCGTGCAGTACCAATTGCCGACCCCATCCGCGACCACCTGATTGAACTGGTCCGCGCCAGCCATCCAGAAAACCCCGAAGCGCCAGAGGCGGTGCGCCGCTATGTCCGCTACGGCGCCAGCCCTCGCGCCGCCCAGTCCTTGCTGTTGGCCAGCCGCGCCCGCGCCCTGCTGCAGGGCCGCGCCCACGTCGCCACCGAGGACCTGAATACCCTTGCTTACCCGGTGTTGCGTCACCGGATCATCCTTGGATTCGAAGGCGAAGCCGAAGGCATAACCACCGACCATGTGGTGGATGCAATTGTCGACAAGGGACGATAGACCCCTCGATGTAAGGGTGCGGAAAGAAATAAACGTTACAGATCGCGCAGAGATTTTGTCGATCCTTCAAGGCGCGAAGAGTGAGCATATCGGGCATATGTGAGCGATAAGCAACGCAGAAGGGCGGCAAAAGATCAAGCGAAATGTAATGTTTATTTTTTGACGGGCCCTAAGAGCAGAAAACCGGACGCCGCCCGGTTTGTAACCCAGAGACGCGAGACTGACGTCCCATGATCTGCCCCCAGTCGTCACCTTCTGCCATGATTAAATTTTTCGTAACTACTCAGGCCAGCATGAAGACTATTTTCATATCACCACCAAGAGACACCCAGGACACAAAGAAATGATAGCGAGAAATCTGATCCAGTCTCTGTGTTCTCGGTGCTCTCTATAGAAAAAAACAGGTCTGAATATGCCTGATGCTTTCCTCAGAGGGGGCAGCGCCCTCTCTGAGGGACCCGTCAAGCCTGAGTCCTTACCATCTTTCTGATCCACCCATTTCCTGCACCTTCTGAAAAAATGGCTCGCTCAATGGACTCCGCATGCCTGATATCGATCTGACCTCCCCGCAATTCCGCCGCCGCCTGGAGGGTCTGGTGCTGCTGGCCAAGCGGGTATTGGCCGGCAGCCTGCAAGCGCGACGGCCGACAGCCCAGCGTGGTGCTGGGATCGTGTTTGCCGAACACGCCGAATATCATCCTGGCGACGACCACCGTGCCATCGACTGGCGGGTACTGGCGCGTCGCGAAGAATTGGTGGTCCGCCTGTTCGAGCGGGACGAGGAAGCCAGTCTGTACTTGCTATTGGATACCTCCATATCGATGCGGCACAAAGCCCTGCTGTCGCGGCAACTCGCCGCAGCCTTGGGCTATCTGGCCCTGGCCGGTCTGGACCGGGTGCATTGCTACGCCTTCTCCCAGCGCATCGATTCCGGCTTCGGTCCGGCGCATGGCCGTGGTCGGGCCCCGGCCTTGCTGCATTTTCTGATGAACGAAGGCGAACACGCCGGCAGCCCGGATTTTGCTGGCGTGGTGCGCGCCTTCCAAGCACGCAAACCGAAGCGTGGCATTGTCGTGGTGATCAGCGATTTTTTCTGGTCCGAGGGCTTCGCTGCGGGCCTGCGTCTGCTACGCGCCACCGGACACGACACCTTTGTCATGCAAGTGCTGGCCGAGTCGGATCAACACATCGATCAGCGCGGCGATGTGGAACTGCACTGCGTCGAAAGCGGCCTGCGCCGCATCATCACCATCGACCCCAGCGCTGCCGCCCGTTACCAGCAATTGCTTTCGGACTGGAATCGCGATCTGGAACAGCTCTGCGCCGAACAAGGCATCGGCCATCTGCGCTGTGACACCACCCAGTCCTTTGACCAGATCATCCAAAGCCTGATCGAACGAGGTGGCCTGGTCTGATTTCTTCTAAACGTCGTCTCACTTCAATACAGAGGACAGCGATTGTGTATCTGAGCATCGATCCATGGCCCCGTTCAATGGGCAGCAATGCGGCGCCTTCAATTGGCACCTCGGCCCTCTCCGTATTCAATCCCCTGCGAACATTCTGAAAACCAACCATGACCTTCCTCTTCCCCACCATACTCTGGGGCTTTGCCGCCCTGCCCATCCTGGCCCTGTTCTATCTGCTGAAAATCAAACCACGGCAGCAGGACACTGGCGCTTTCTTCCTTTGGCAGGCCCTGATGCAAGAACGCCAGGCGCGCGCCTGGTGGCAGCGTCTGCGCGAATTGATCGGTCTGCTGCTGTTGCTGCTGGCCCTGAGCCTGCTGCTATTCGGTGGCGCTGGACCGCACTGGCAGCAGGACGATGGCCGCGATCTCCTCCTGATTCTCGACAGCTCCGCCAGCATGGCGAGCGACGCCGGTTCTGGCAGCCGCCTGGATCAGGCCAAACAACAAGCCCGCGCCCTGCTGGCGCATCTCCCCGCCGGAAGACGCGCCGCCATTGCCGCTTGGGACCAGAATCTGCGGCAGGAATTGGCCCTGGGCACCGATCGAGAACGCTGGCATCAGGCTTTGAACCGTATCCACGCCCGACCGCTGCCAGCCCAGGTCCGCGCCTTGGCGGACCTACCGAGCATGCAGCAACAACTGCGTATCGTCCTGCTCTCCGATGGTCAATTTGCCGATGCCTTGCCGGCAGACTTGGATCTGGTCACCATTCCCGCGAATGGCGACAACCAGGCTATCGTTACCGCCGACCTACGTCGGCTGCCGAACAACGACCTGCAACTCTTCGTCAAACTGGCCGGAACTGATTCCGAAGCGGTGCAGCGGGACCTGTTTCTGGAGCGAATCGATGGTGACCAGACTGAGGTGCTGCGCATCATTCCCTGTTCATTTCCGGAGGTCAGCGCACAGCCCCTCAGCAGCCTACTGACCGATGGCGCCAGCGGCCGCTACCGCCTTCGCCTCAGTGGCAGTGACACCCTGGCCTGGGATGACGTGGCGTATCTCTCGGTACCACCAACAGATCCAATCCGGGTCCTGGTCCGCGCCGAACCGGCCTGGTTCGGCAAACAGGCGGTCCGCGCCCTGGGCAGTCAGCAACATTTGATGCAGCTGGTGGATCGGGCTCCCGAGCTGACTCTCGGCATCGGCGTGGGTGCCGATCAATCACCAGCACAATTGCTGTTCGCCCCCGCCGGCGATGGCCCCTGGCTGGAGCTGGCAGATCCACTCCCCAACCCGATCGCCGGCCGCGCCGCCGAAGGCCATCCCCTATTCCAACACAGCGACCCGCTGCTGCTGCCCACCGCCGGCGCACAACGCCTGCGTGCCCCCGACCAGGCCACGGTCTTGCTGTGGGAGCAAGGTGGCACCCCATTGGTCTACGTCCATCGCGACGGCGAACATGACAGCCTGGTTGTCAATACCGATCCACGCCTCGATGGCTACCTCAGTCCCCAGTTCCCGGTACTGGTCCACAACGCCGCACGTTATCTGTGCGCACGCCCACCGGCACCACCCGCCGCCATAGCCAGCGGTCAGCCCTTACCCTTGCCAAAGCAAACAAACCGGGCGCCGTCCGGAACCCACGGGTTCAATCGTATCGGTCGGCGCCCGGTTTTCGGCTCTTACGTCGAGGGGCAAGCCCCTCTGACCCCAGAACCTCACGCCGGAAACAACTTTGTTTTAAAGAAGAAGTTCCGGCGTGAGATTCTGGACAGCAGTCAGCTGTACCATCCCACAGGCCAAGTGGAAACGCTACAGGCGGATCGACGCGTGCTGGCTGACCACTTGGGCTGGTACCGCTGGCAGCAAGCCGACCGACACGTGAATATGGCAGTCAACCTGTTCAGCCCAGTGGACAGCCAACAGTCCCGCAGCCATCAGCAGGCGGACACGATCAACACGCTGCCCCAAGGCTGGCCACCGGCTATTTGGTTCTTGTTGACAGCCTTATTGCTCTTGGTGACCGAATCGCTGCTGTATATCCGGAGGTTGGTGGCATGACCCTGTTGGCACCCGACTGGTTGTGGTTGCTCATCCTGCTGCCACCCGTGCTTCTACTGCAATGGCGTTGGCATCTGGTAGACCGACCACGTGGCCGCTACGCCCTGGCCGCGTGCTGCCGTCTGCTGGCCATCGCTGCCATCGCCCTGGCCCTGGCGCGTCCGGTGTGGCGCCTGCCCAACAACCAGCTCTTCAGTATCCATCTGTTGGATGTCTCTGGCTCGGTGGATTTGGACCACATCTCCAATCGCGTCACTGAACTCCAGCAACAAGCATCCGATGCCGTCTTCCTCCTGGGTGACGGCGCGCGACCGATCACGCTGAATGACATCGAATCGGTCATCGAGCCATGGCGAAGCCAACAGGGTCCAGCCGATTTCCGACATGCCACTCGCCTTGGTGCCGCCCTGAGCACGGTCCGCTTGGCTTTTCCGGCCGATGCCCGTAAACGCTTGGTGGTCCACTCCGATGGTATCGCCACCAATCCGGACTGGCCGGAGCAATTGCAGCGCCTGCAGGCGGAAGGCATCCTGGTCCAACGCGCCAGCGTGCCAGGTCTGCAGCATGCCGAAGCGGCCGTCTTGAAGTTGCAAGCCAACCAGCGCCACGCCCACGCTGGCGACATCCTGCGGCTGCGCGCCCAGCTGATCAGCAGCGTCGATCAAACCGTCCAACTGCGCATTCTCGCCGGTGGCGTCCTGCTGCAAAGCCAAGCGGTAGCGTTACAGGCTGATCGCAACCAATGGTGCCAAGTCGATGTTCCGGTCGCCGAATCCGGTCGAATCCGCTACACCGCCGAAATCCAGGCCGTCGGCGACCGCTATCCGGTCAACAATCAGGCCGCGTGTTCGGTTCGCGTCATCGGCCGGCTGCGCGTGCTGGCACTACACAGCAACCCACGTCGCCTGCGCAGCTGGCGACGCGCCCTCGACCAGCAGGGTGTCGACATCGACATACGTGGCGAACAGGGCCTGCCGGAAACCCTGTCCGGCCTCTTGGCTTTCGACGCCATCGTTCTGGCGGACGTCCCTGCCACCGCTTTCAGCGCCACTCAGCTGCAATTACTGCGGCGCTATGTTGAAGACTGCGGCGGCGGCCTGGCCATGTTCGGATCGGAAAACAGTTTCGGCCTGGGTGGCTATTATCGCTCGCCCGTCGAAGCCGTGCTGCCCCTGCGCAGCCGCTACGAAAAACAACAAGAAGAGCCCAGTCTCGGGCTGGTGCTGATCATCGATAAATCCGGTAGCATGCAGGGCGCCCCTATCGCCCTGGCGCGGGAGGCCTCCATCGCGGCCGTGGAATTGCTGGGCATCCGCGACAGCGCCGGCGTGGTGGCCTTCGATGGCCAGCCCTGGCTGGTGTCGCGCCTGCGCAGCATGGCCGAACGCGATCTGGTGATCCAGGCCATTGGCGGCCTGCAGGCCAACGGCGGCACCAATCTGGCCCCAGCCATGGAACAGGCCCTGCTGATGCTGGACACCGCCATGTGCCGTTTGAAGCATGTCCTCATCTTATCTGATGGCCAAAGTCAAGGGGGCAACCACGAGGGCCTGGCCCAGGCCATGGTCGATGCCGGCATCACCGTGAGTACGGTCGCCCTGGGCCAGGGCGCCGACGCCGCGCTGATGGCGCGCCTGGCCGCCATTGGCGGTGGTCGCAGCTACCAGACCATCGACCCTGCTGATATGCCACGCATATTCACCAAGGAGACCATGACCGCAGCGCGATCGGCGATCCGCGAGGACCTGATCGATGTTTTACCGGTGGAAAATCACCCCATGCTGCGCGGCCTCCACACCGCCGCCCTACCGCCGCTGTTCGGGTACGTCATGACCCGCGCCCGTCCCACCGCCAACGTGCTGTTGGCCACCGACAGTGGTGATCCGCTGCTGGCCATCGGTCGTTTCGGCCTGGGCACCGGCCTGGCGTTTACCAGCGATGTCGGTGCTGCCTGGGCCGGCGAATGGCAGGCCTGGGACGGCTTCGGCCGTTTCTGGTCCCAGGTTTTGCGCGCCATCGTCCGCGAGCAGCGTGACCCTGGTCTACATCTCGTTAACCATGTTGACACAACGAACAATCGTTGGTTGGGTCGCATCGATCGGGTCGACCTGAATAGCATGCCAATAGACGGCATCCCCTGGCAAGCCCATCTGCTGCATGCTAACCGCAGCACCGAGATCGACGTGCAGCAAACCGGACCGGGTCGGTACCGCTTTGCCGGCGACCTTCCCCCCGACCAGGACGCCACGCTCCGATTGATGGATCCCGATAGCGGCAGCATTCGCCTGTTACACCACGACGCCGACTATCCCGCCGAATATCGCCTGCGCCGCAAGCCGGACGCCACCTGGCAGGGGCTCCCGGACTGGCAGGACCCGGTCGACCTCCCTGCCGCGAGCCGCAGCCGCGAACTGAGCCCCCTGGCCGCCCTGGCCGCAGTCTGTTTTGCCCTGTTGGGGATTTTATTCAGACGGATATGACCTGCACCGGCCATTACCCACAACAGTGCTTCCCGTTTTGCTGAACGGCTGCGCAGCCTTGGCCGAAGCAAGTTCTAGCGTTCATCAAAACGGGACACACT